>NZ_JAQZSD010000040.1:0-39317 GCF_028674935.1 Lysinibacillus sp. CNPSo 3705
ACCTCCCTCTATAAATGTTGATATATCAACGGTTTGACCCGTTTTCAAGAGTGATAAAAAAATTTTTTATCACATTTTTTACATAGTCTTTTCTAGTTCTTCAATTAATCGCCATTAAGTGAGTGCGCTTCGCTAAAGCTAATTGGATATCGCTTGGTAGTGGCGTCATTTCAAGCGCCGCATAAGCCATTTTTCCGAAGTCTTTGAACACCGTCATAAATTCCGGAAAGAAACGATCAATCCAACGAATGATGCGATTTTGTAAGGCATTCAGATCTTCTTGAATTTTGGAGCGTAGCGTTGCACCATTTCGTAATTCAGCTTCTACGCCCTCTAAAATACGTGGATAACTGAAACGTCCATCACGCATTAATCGTGCAATGACAAGGGCATCCTTTTGATCATTCTTCGTTTGAAGATTGTCATCCAATTCCTTTGAACGATTAACATGATGAGGATTTACCATGACAAACGGAATCCCATGTTCACTAAGATAAGCAGCGAGATTCATCCAATAGTGTCCAGTGGGTTCAAATCCAACAAGAATTTCGCTTTTTTCATGTATAGCACGTAAAGCGAGTATTTTTTCATAGAAAGCGTTAAAACCTTCTCTAGATTGAGAGAAAGGAAATGATTTTTGAAGCACACGTCCTCGTTCATCGATGGCACAAGCATAGTGCTTTTTCTTGGCAATATCGATCCCGATGACTAAAGTGTTTTCAGTGACTTGATTAATTTTATAGTTCGTATTAGAATGCATAAATGGAGTCCTCCTGTGTGATGATGAGTCAATTGCCGTTGACACTCATGCATCATACAAGAGGGCTTTTTCTTTTTCAAGCCCCTGAAAATCCTTCTAACAGGAATGCTCCTATACCTATTTTATAAAAAAAGAACCTCATAAAAAGGGGTTCCAAAAAACTTGAAATACACGGAGTACAAATAAAATTTTTCACCTAGTTTTTTAGACAGAAAGAACGAAAAATCTCCAACGTTTCAGCTTTTGATAGTATTTTTTTGCTCGCTTTCCGTCGTTCTGAGACTTTTATCCGTCGATGAGGCTTCGCTTTCCGTCGCTACAAATTTCATCCGTCTCCTTGCGATTGCTTTCCGTCGTTGTCCTAGGTCTTTCCGTCGTTCTAAGACTTCTTTCCGTCGATAGGCCTTACCTTTCCGTCGCTAGCTTCGCTTTCGGTCACTACAAATTCCATCCATCGCCTTAAGATTGCATTCCGTCGCTACAAAACCTTTCAAAAAAAAACAACTGAACAGCCAAAGCCGTTCAGTCGTTTTTTCGTAGTAAATATAAAAAATATGGTGCACCGATACATGCGACGATAATACCTGCTGGCACTGTCGCACTTGAAATAGCTACGCGGCCAATTGTATCTGCTAGCATTAGTAAGCTTGCACCGATAAACAATGTTACGGGTAAAAAGAACTGGAAACGCGGTCCGACAAGCTGCTTTGCAATATGTGGGGCCATGAGACCGATAAAGGCAATGCCTCCTGTGACTGATACAGCTGCCGCAGCTAGTGCTACAGAGACAACTATTAATTGTAAGCGCTCTCGTTCGATATTTAAGCCTAAGCCAACCGCCGTTTGTTCTGTCATTGCCAGTACATTTAACACATTTGCTTTATAAAAAATAAATGGAATGCCTAGCACAAGCCAAGGCAATAAAGCCCAGAAAAATGGCCAATCTGCTCCCCCAATATTGCCTGCAAGCCATTGCGCGATAAATTGCACATCACTACGCTCAGCTGAGGAAATTAATATGATCATTACACCCGATAAGGCAGATGCTACACCTACTCCGACTAAAATGAGTTGGACCGGCTGCACACCTTCATTGCGCTTATACGAGAAAAAGTAAATGCAGAGTGCCGTTAATAAAGCGCTACAAAATCCTACAAGTGGTAACATATACGCAAAGTTAGGTACATTTCCATTGACAAGGAGATAAAAAAGCGTAATTCCAACACCTGCACCTGCATTAATTCCAATAATACCAGGGTCCGCTAAGTCATTACGGGTCACCCCCTGCAAAACGGCACCAGCTAAAGCTAAAGCCATCCCGGCTGCTGCCAGCACAAACAATCTGGGCAAGCGAACAGAGAACAATACGAATGATTCTTTGAAGCTACCATCTCCCATTAAAATCGGTATGATGCGATCAATCGAAACCGAAGCTGCTCCCATTGAAATACCCATAACAAAAATGACTATTGTTAATAAGATCCAAGCCATTAGCCATCTACGTTGTTTTTTTCTCCCGACATTAAACAATTTGACGCCCTCCCTTCCGAACAAGAAGTAAGAAGAACGGAAGGCCAATAATTGAAATAATCGCAACTACCGGAGTTTCATATGGCGCATTAATTATTCTACCTGCAAAATCCGCCGTTACCATAAACCAGCCACCGATAATAGCACTCATCGGTAAAACAAATCGATAGTCTGTCCCTACAATTGCACGGACAATATGTGGCACCATTAACCCAACAAACGCTAGATTACCTACAAGTGCTACTGCGGACCCTGCAAGAATGACAACGACAAACATCATAATTCCTTTAATAACGGCTGTATTTTGTCCTAACCCAACAGCTACTTCTTCATTTAAACTTAAAATGGTTAACTGACGACTAAACGCAAACGCAACAATTAATCCGACCAAAATAATAGGAGCAATTATTAAAGCTTGCCATGTAGTGCCTATTAAACCACCACTCGTCCACATCGAAACATCTTTTGAAATTTGAAATAATATCCCCGTACCATCTGCTATTGCTTGTAATAGCGCGGATACAGCAGCCCCAGCCAAAACTAACTTTAATGGAGAAAAACCATTTTTTGTTGAAGCGCCGATACTATAAACAGCAATCATCCCTACGCCTGCACCTACGAAACATGCAAAAATAAGCATATAATACGACGAATTTGGGATAAATACCATCGTCAATGCAAGTGCTGCATTCGCACCTGCTGTGAGGCCAAGAAGTCCCGGATCTGCTAATGGATTTCTAGTAACCCCTTGCATAATAGCCCCAGCAACTGCGAGTGCACTACCTACAAAAATAGCAGCAATAATTCGTGGAAATCGAATTTCTCGTAAAATAGCATAATGCTTACCGCCGTCTGTTCCAACAATTGCTTGAAAGACATCTTCAATACTCGTATTTGCCGCTCCGATACAGAGCGAAATCGTAACTGTCACTGCTAATAAGATCAGTGCAAGCAACGCCTGAAGCCAAAATGGGAAATGTCGAAACTTTGTCATTTGCCTTCGCTACTCTCTACTGAAATTATTGTAAAAATTTCTTTTTAAAGAAATCTAGTTGATTTTCTAAAGTGATTGGGTCATTAAAGTAAAATTCGTTGGCATTCACTTCAAATAAATGACCATTTTTCTCAGCCTTTAAATCTTTAAACCACGCAGCATTTTTGATGGCGCTATCCTCACCTTTAAATGTACTAAAAATCACATAGTCACCCGCATAATCACCTAATACCTCTTGAGAAATGGCTAAATAACCTGGTTTTAAAGCACCTTCCTTCACTTTCTCAGGCATTTTCAAGCCCATTTCTTGATATAAAATTTCTGTTCCGCGACCCCAATTATCGCCATAAACATACATTTGTTTATTGAACATTTCTGCAACCGTAACCGTTGCGTCTTTGCCAATTTTTTCTTTAATTTTTGTACCCGCTTCTGCAGCACGCTCTTTAAAATCTTTTACCCAATCAGTTGCTTCTTTTTCTTTATTGACAACTTTTCCGATTTCAATAAATTGCTGTAAATAATCTACTTTACCATAAGTAAATAATACGGTTGGTGCGATTTCTGCTAATTTATCCGCATTTTCAATACCATTTAAACCAATAATCAAATCTGGCTCAAGTTCGATAATTTTTTCAATATCCGTATTCTCAACAACTACTGCATCTTTAATATCATCTTGGAAATTCGGATTATCTGCAGCCCATGAATCGACACCGACTACATTAACATCAAGCTGTAGTAAATCTCCAACAAATGAAGATAACACAACTACACGTTTAGGGTTAGCTGGTACTTCAATAGGACCTGATTCTGATTGATACGTTATCGTTTCTGCTGATGCTTTATCTTTAGAGCCCTCATCCGCCTTCTCTTCTTTATTGCCGCACGCTGCAAGCACTAGTACGACCATCATAAACATTGGTAATAGCCACTTTTTCATAAATATATCTCCCTTTTACACTGTTTCTAGTAAGTTATATGTAATGCACATTGGCTTATCTGTTCGTGGATCTTTACCAATGACTGCATCAATATTAAACACTTTTTCTAATACATCAGGTACCATGACTTCCTCTGCAGTACCAAACTTCACAAGCTCTCCTTTTGATAGCGCCACGATAAAATCTGAAAAACGTGCTGCCTGATTTAAATCATGTAGCACCATAACAATTGTGCGTCCCTCTTCTTCGTTAAGCTTGTAAAGTAATTCTAAAACCTCTAACTGATGGGCCATATCTAAATACGTTGTTGGCTCATCTAAAAAAATAATATCGGTCTCTTGCGCTAATGCCATCGCAATCCACACCCGTTGGCGCTGTCCACCTGATAAGGCATCAACCGTGTTCTGACGAAAGTCATCCGTTTTAGTTACCTTTAAGGCCCAGTCAATCATTTCTTTATCCTTTTGCGATAAATTACCGAAGCCCTTTTGATATGGAAATCGACCGTAGGATACAAGCTCTTCGACTGTTAAACCATGTGCACTTTCCGGGCTTTGTGGCAAGATAGCAAGTTCTTTCGCTAATTCTTTTGTGTTCATCTCGGAAATATTTTGACCATCTAATATGACTTGCCCACTTTTATGCTTCAAAATCCTTGTAATAGCCTTTAAAAGTGTTGATTTGCCACAGCCATTGGAACCAATAATGGTCGTTATTTTACCGTCTGGAATTTGTAGCGATAAATCATGCACAATCGTTTTGTCCTCATAGCCGATACGAATCGATTCAACTTGTAAACGCACAACATAACCTCTCTTTCCTTTTACTTCTTTCCATGCTATGATAACGATTAGTCGATAATGATAATCATTATCACTATAGTAAGTCTAGTTTTCCTATAAAGTTTTGTCAAACACTTTTTAACTTCTTCCAGTAAGTGTCTTTTGTAACGTACGTGAAACGGTAGTTACAAATGTCTTGCGACAGGTACAGGAGTCTCTACCTCTATCGATTTTGGACGCAATATGCTTAGGCATAATTGAATATTTATTTTTTAAGGATGTGGTGATATAAATGCAACATTTATACGATGTAACAATTATTGGTGGTGGCCCTGCAGGTCTATATAGTGCCTTTTATAGTGGTTTACGGGGATTAAAGACGAAATTAATTGAGAGTCAACAGCAGCTTGGTGGTAAAGTCTTACTTTATCCTGAAAAGCTCATTTGGGATATTGGTGGACACCCGCCTGTTTTAGGCGAACAATTTGTAAAACAGTTAATTGCACAGGCAAAAACCTTTGATCCAACCATTTTAACTGGTACAAAAGTCGATTTCATCGAGCGCCAAGATGATATTTTTGTTCTACATACTACACAAGGCGATAAACATTATTCTAAAACCGTTCTTTTAGCAGTTGGTGGTGGTATTATTAACCCTCAAAAGCTCTCACTAGAAGGTGCAGAAAAATATGAAATGACTAATTTACACTATACTGTGCAATCTTATCGACACTTTGTGGACAAGGAGATTATTATTTCCGGGGGCGGAAATGCGGCTATTGACTGGGCAGTTGAACTTTGTCCTATCGCTAAAAATGTAACTGTAGTTTATCGTAAAGATAAGTTATCTGCGCATGAAGCAACAATACAAGAAGCTTTAGATGCGGGCGTAAAGATTGAATGCCATACAACTATTTCAAAATTGACTGCTAATGCGGATAAAACAGCGATTCAACTAGTGACATGCGAAAACTCAAAAACAAAGCAAAGCTATACGCGTCAAATCGATGAAGTAATTGTTAGTCATGGCTATAACCGCGAAGCATCATTAGAATTGGATCAATCACTGACCATTCCGAAAAAAAATGATTACTATTTCGAAGGAAAAGCAACGGGAGAAACTGTGCAGCCTGGTATTTTTGCAGCGGGTGATATTTTAACGTTTGAAGGAAAAATCAATCTACTTCTAGGTACCTTCCAGGATGCAGCTAATGCCGTAAACTCTATTAAAACGTATTTAGAGCCTACTGCTTATCGTCATGGTGTCGTGTCATCACATAATGAAGTGTTTAAAGAGAAAAATCGCTCTATTATTGAAAAGCAACTTAAATAAGCATTCTAAACAATGACAACAACCCCTCTTAAGAAAAGTTACTCTTTAGAGGGGTTTTCAAGTCTTTCTTACTATTTTTATAAGGCGGACTTTAAAAGATCCATCGAAATAATCTACCTAAAGAAATTTAAAAATGCGCCCATTTGCCGTAACATACCAACTCCATTTGTTATTGTTCCTGCATGGTTCATAATGGTATTTAAGTGCTGTGGCAATCTCCCAAATCTGGAAGTTTGGAGTTGCTGATTAGGGTAAAAGAAAGGTTGCCCTCTTCTACCTTGAATAGGAGGGCCAAAACCTTGTCTATTTCTTGGTGGGAATGGTCTCATTCTAGGATTCGGTGGATAAAATGGCATCAATTCACCCCCTATCAAATATCTTTTTACTAGTATACGTCTGTATTTTTTTATTGTTTAGACTATCGGAGAAGTTGCTAAAAAAATATATAGATATGTATTGTAAAATGTTAAAGAAGACTATTTATAATTCTCCTCTTCCTTTTTGTAAAGATTCCTCATGACATCTCTGGAACCATACTATTTTTAATTTCATATTATACAAAAATACGAATAAAGAAGGGATTCCGATTCAAAATTCAAAATATCTAGATTTTCTGTCCAAATTTGGTGTAGGCGGTGCCCATCCCGGTGGTATTAATCTAACAAAGGAAATATTCAAGGTAGAAAGCATTAGCGAAAATTCCCGCATTTTGGATGTAGGCTGTGGTACAGGCCAAACTGCTGCCTACTTGGCGGAGACATATAAAGCAAAAGTAACTGGTATTGATATCAATCCTGAAATGGTGGCAAAGGCTAAAAGGAGAATGAAAAAAAATCACTTACCCGTAAAAATAATTCAATGCTCAATTGAACAAGTTCCATTACCTGATCATACATTTGACTTTATTATTTCTGAATCTGTTCTTTCTTTTGTCAATAAACCTAATGCCCTTAAAGAAATTTTCCGTTTATTAAAAAATGGCGGTCGGTTTATTGCCATCGAATTTACTATTCATCAACCACTTGAAGAAAAAATTGAGAAGGAAATCAAACAGTTTTATGGATTTGATTCTTGTTCAATGAAAAAGGATTGGGTAGCTTTGCTTAACCAGGCTGGTTTTAAAAATATTCGTATACAAAAAAATAAATCGATCTTCTCCATTCCTGAACTTCATCACTCGAAGGATATTGCACCTGAACTTTATGAAGTAATGGATAAACATTTTGATATGAACTTAAAGTATGATGGCGTTTTAGACTATAGAATTTATTCATGTACTAAATAATGTGGGAAAGTTATTGCGGGAAATTAATCCTCTGTGTCATTTCCCGCTTCTTTTTTCCCCCATTCAGATTAAAATAGACAAAATTCCTTCCTTAGTCATCCGTTTGCATATATTTATCTTCATTAATCGCAACTGCATGAATGCCCTCAATAAAAGTATTAATTAAGATGAAGAAGCTTTTATTGATATTAAGTGGCATTCCAAAGCCCCCCATTTGTTCAATAGAAGTGAATCCATGTAGAATACTTCTTAATCCTCTGACCATATGAATCGCAATTTCTTCATGCAAACTATAGGCATCAAGCACTTGAAGTACAAGTTGCACGACAGCTTCTTGGGCTTGCTGTAGTTCTTGATCGTTAGCATCCGGAAAGCGAGTGCTAGCATCGTATAACCCCGGGTGCTCTCTAACAAATTGAATATATGCCTGACTAATTGCACGAACAGCATCATCACCTGAACGTCCTACTGCAGCTTGCAGCATATATTCATTTAGTTTTTTTACGCCTTGAATAGCTAACTTCTGCTTCAATTCATTTAATCCATCAAGATGGTTATACAAGGAAGGTGGCCGTATTTCCAATTTTTCAGCTAATAGTCCAATTGAAAGTTGGTCCAATCCTTGTTCATCAACTAGCTCCGTTGCCTTTTGTAAAATAATCGATATATCTATTTTCATTCGACGGGACATTTTTTTCACTTCCTATTTAGATTGTCTAAAATTTTTTTCTGCTTCGGCTATTGCTATGTCCAAAAGCTCCTGTGGTTGCTTTAACATTTTCCCGTGCCCTACAGCAAGTAAGCTTGGATTTAAAGCCCTTAATTTTTTTGCACTTATTAGAGCTGTGCTTTTATCCCATGTTGCAAGAGCAGGAAATGGAAACAGCAGATTCATCACTCCAGATACTAGTAGTTTTCCTCTAGTTACGAGGGCATCACCAGCAATTAAACTTCTATTACGTGTATCAAAAAGAGTGATGGAACCAGGTGTATGACCTGGAGTTGCTATCACTTCTAATGAGCCAACACGATCACCTTCTTCGAGTAATAAGTCTGGTTTAGTTTTAATATTTTTTGGTATGCCCCCCCGAATTGGTGTATTTTTTTCATTTGGAAGTAATGCACTATTTCCTTCCAATAACAAAGCATCTCTGGAAGAAATGCACACCTGACTATCTGGTAATAATTCCTTTAACGTATCTAGAGCTCCTATATGATCACTATGTGCGTGAGTAATAATGATTCTTGTAATCGGTTTACCAATACTTTCAGCCGCTTTTATTATACTTTTTGCACTATATGGTAGGGCTGCATCGATCAGTGTAAGTTCTCTTTCTTCTTCTACAATATAACAATTAACAGGAAAAATCCTTGGCATAAATGACAATTGAAACACGGTACCATTCTTCGTAATCTTCATTCTAAATCATATCCCCTTCGTTAACTAATTGTATTATAATTTTAACTAATGTAATTAGTTTTCGCAATATTTAAATTTATACTTTAGATAAAACTTTGATTAAAAGCCTTGAATAATCTTTAACTTGCATAAAAAAACTACACCTCAATTGTTAGATGCTGTGTCTAACAATTGGGTGCAGTTCTTTTCTAAAAATTTATAATTCAAGCTCGTTATTTTTGGACTGAATGATGTAGGAGTTATATAAGTCCCATTTATAGTGTCCTACATTAAATTCTTTTAGGTCAATTATATCCTTTAAATATTTAGGGACAGTACAATTCCAGTTTAATTTTTCTATCTTAAGTGGAAAATTGTCCTCATTAGGATTCGGAGTATGTATATAAATAGCATCTAAACTAGCATCTTCGTCAACTATTTCTATCCACGATTGATATGGTTTTTCGAGTGTTTGGAGTTCTTCTAATAAACTATACAATAAAGCTATATTTGCTTTTATATGTTCTCTTTTTATTTTCAAACTATTATTCCCAACCCCATAAAAATCAAGATGGGTGTGCCATAAATCAAACCAACCTTCTTTTCCAAAGTCTAAATTATACAGTTCTGCTTTTGTCTCCCGCCATAAGTTACGGAAATAACGCTTTTTTCCACGAAACTTTTTCAAATAATTGTTCCTCCCGTTTAACATGAAGAGGATACTCTTCAGTTACTCCATATAGATGATGTCATTTATTTTGGACTAATTGCTAATAATTTTATTGTTAGTTTCAATGCTAATCAACTTGTTTAAACGACGAGAAACATTATATATCAACAAATGAGGAAGGTCCAATTCGTTTGCCAATTGAACTCCCCATTATATTGTTAACCCGTGAGTTTTCGCTAAAATGACACCTGTCATAAAGAACCTTTGACTGGTGTGAATATGTTTTTTCATTTCGTTTTCTTATCATTATTGTAAGAAAACAAAGAAAGAGTGATTTTATGATGAAAGTTCAACAAAGATTACCCCTAATCGATATGTTACGAGGCTTTGCCGTATTAGGGACACTTGGCACAAATATTTGGATTTTTGCATATCTCGGAGACATTTCGTATATCACAACGAGTAATTATTCAGGTTGGTGGTCATTGAACGATTTTTTACGAATGGCAGTCCTTTTTTTAGTAAACGGTAAACTCCTTGGTTTATTAACAATCATGTTTGGCGTTGGTCTGGAATTAAAATATCAGCAAGCTTTGCGAAAAGGAAATGTTTGGCCAGGCATGTATATTTGGACGATAGTCTTTTTATTTTTGGAGGGTCTTATCCACTTCACCCTCGTTATGGAATATGATATTTTAATGAGCTATGCTGTGACAGCCGTTATCGTTGCCTTTATTGTCAAATTTGGTGACAAGGCGATTAAACGTGCGTTATACGTTTTTGGTAGTTTCCATGCACTAATGATTCTATTGATTTTAGTCGGCTCATTGCAGGGTGGCGCTAATGTTTCCATCGTTGGGCTCGATCCAATCGTTAGTCTTTATGAACATGGCACTTGGTTTGAGCAAATACAAAATCGTTTAACATATTTTCTTTATTTTAGAACGGAAGCTATTTTTATTATCCCCATGAATATCTTTTTATTTTTACTTGGTGTTAAGCTAATGAGGAATGGTGTATTTTCACAAGATGACAGAGGACGCCAGGCGCGTCAAAAGCTATTCAAAATTGGTATTTTTATTGGGATACCTTTAAATCTCCTAATCTTTATTCCTGGAGGCGTATTTGATTTACCTGTTCGATATTTATTTGCGCCAATCCTATCTATTGGTTATATTGGAATATTAGGTAAAATGGTAGAATATAAGAAGCTTGATTGGTTATGGAAGAGGTTTGGTGAGATTGGGAAAATGTCTTTAAGTTGCTATGTGCTGCAAAATATTATTGCATCTATTATTTTCTATGGCTGGGGCTTAGGTTTAGGTGGAAAATTAACTAGTATTGAAGTTATCAGCATTTGGCTAACTCTTTCTCTTCTACAACTTTTCATTGCACATATTTGTATCAAGCATTTTCATATTGGGCCAATGGAATGGGTTCGGAAACATGCCATTCAAAGTGTCACACAGAAATAATCGCAAAGGGTTGGTGTGAACTATAAAGATTTATCCAAGAGATCAGGCAAAACACTATTTAATTATCGATGTTGTATCACTCGTTTTTTTATTTACTATGGTATTAAGTTCGAATTCTCAATTACCGTTAATAGCTAAAATAATTATTCTTATGTTATTTTTAATAGCCTTCTATGTTGCTTTATGGTTTAAAGATTGGCGTTTACTGTTAGCATCTTTACTAGGCTTTATACTTATTATCATACTGGGTATTTATGAGGGATCTACTATGTTATTGTTTGGATTTACATTTGCTGATTTAATTGGGAGAGCTGAAAAGAAATGGCATATTGCTATAGGAATGATTGCCGTTGCCTTAATGTTTTTTTTAGTGATTTGGTTTGAATCAGGAGCATCTTATAAATTACAATTCCAAGCATTGATACCTATAATGATCATTCAGCTACTATTTCCAATGCTAATTTACTACGTTGAAAAGTCCAAAAAATTACAATTGGAATTAACGGAGGTAAATACCCAGCTTGTTCAGCAAGAAGAAAGACAACGTATTGCAAGGGACCTCCACGATACGCTTGGCCATACATTGACAATGATTAAAGTAAAAACCGAGCTAACTACAAAATTAGTCGATAAAGATACGATGCGTGTGAAAGATGAGTTAAATGATATTTTAGCCACAACACGAACAGCATTAAAGCAAGTAAGGGAATTAGTGTCCGATATGAATTTTATTTCGTTAGAAAGTGAGCTTAGTCATTGTAAGCAACATTTACAAACAGCAGATATCTCCATAAAAATTAAAAATAACTGTCCTAAGCTACTACTAGCTAGTGTGGAAGAAACGATGCTGTCCTTATGTCTTCGTGAAACAACTACCAATATTATTAAACATAGTCAAGCAAAAAAATGCCAAATAGATATCAACTATATGCATGGAATTTTAAAGATAATCGTTGTGGACGATGGTATTGGCTTACAT
This sequence comes from Lysinibacillus sp. CNPSo 3705, assembly GCF_028674935.1. Lineage (NCBI taxonomy): Bacteria > Bacillati > Bacillota > Bacilli > Caryophanales > Bacillaceae > Lysinibacillus > Lysinibacillus sp. CNPSo 3705. The sequence continues at coordinate 12,152 of NZ_JAQZSD010000040.1, forward strand.
AACCAAGGGCATGGGAATGGACTCTCGTCGATGAAAGAACGAATGAATGCCCTTCAAGGAAATGCTTCTATTGACAATTTCCCGACAGGCGGAACGATTGTGACATTATCAATGCCAATCCAACACTATAAAAAGGAGCCAACTACATGATAAGAGTATTATTAGCAGAAGATCAACAAATGTTACGTGGCGCCTTAAAGTCCTTATTGTCGTTTGAGCCAGATATAGAAGTGATTGCAGAAGTTTCAGATGGTCAAACAGCATGGGAATATATTCAACAAGAGCTACCCGACGTTTGTGTGTTGGACATCGAAATGCCCAACCTTACTGGTCTGGAACTTGCCGAAAAAATAAGACAGACAAATTTACCGTGCAAGGTGATGATTGTCACTACCTTTGCACGCCCTGGCTATTTACAAAAAGCGATGGATTGTGAGGTACAAGGTTATTTATTAAAAGACGAACCAATCGACTATTTAATTGAAACAATAAGAAAAGTGATGAATGGTGAAAAAGTAGTTAGTAGAGATTTAGCTGCTACGTTATTTATGAAAGAACAGAATCCACTAAATGATCGTGAAATTGCCGTTCTGCAGCTTGTAAAAGAAGGACTCACAACAAATGAGATTAGTAAAAAATTATTTTTAACGAAAGGCACTATTCGAAACTATTTATCTACCTCTATTCAAAAACTTCATGTCGAGTCTAGACAACAAGCTGTGCAAATCGCCAGTGATAAAGGGTGGCTTTAGAAAAAGAAAAGCGATACTGTATTCCTTATTTATAGGATACAGTAATCGCTTTTTTTAACGGACTTCTTTTTTATTTTTAGACACTAAATTTATTAGTATTTCAACGAGTACTACAGCAATTAATGATAGCCCAAATAGTGGCATCAGTATACCTAAAATAATCATGAAGATGATAAAAGGAATGGATACCTTTTGAGAGATTTTAGGTGGTGCAGATAGCATACCTTGTTTCTTTCGTAGTAGCCATGTACTAACTCCCCAAATAATAACTACTAAAAATGCTAGACATACTAGTAAATTGATTAATTTATTTGGCCAACCAAACAAGTGACCTTCATGTAAAGGAATTCCCCATGTGAACCATTTGGCAAGAATACCATAGTCCTCATATCCAACCTTGTCTATAAATTTTCCGCTATATTGATCAAAATACATTGTCGTTTCATCATATGGACTAACATCAAGCCCTGTGACACCAGTGTTACTAGATTTTGCAACTGTATAGACACCGTCTTCACTAGTAGGATAAATAATAGCGTATGGTTTTGATATATTCATTGCATCAATTTCATGTTGCAGCTTATCTACACTCAGTTGGTTAGGGTTAGCAACATAGCCCATATTAGCCCCCATACCATGGTGCGCTGCATGTGCCGAATCGGACGATGGAGGGGTTTCTTGACGAGTAGCCCAAGGAATCTCACTGACATCAGATGTAGGTGGCTGCTGCTGTAATAACGGCGTACCGAAAGATGGATGATCTTGTGAAGCTTGATAAATATATTTCCCCATTAGCGCTGACCAAGGTAAGCCTGTGAAAATAATAACAAGCATCGGAATTGTTATAATTGTTCCAATAAGTGCATGGAATTTTCTACTCTTTTGACGTTTATTCGTCTGCTTTGTTTTCTTTAGTATTTTTGCTTTAAACGTCATGTAAATGCCTGAAAGTAGTAAAAAAATAGCCCAACAAGCCGCTAATTCTACTAAATAATTGACAACTGTTCCTCCAATAAATAAGGAACTATGAGCATTTCTCATAATATTTGCAAATGTGTAATCAGCATCCTGACCACCGATAATTTGGTTATGACGATCTAGGAACACATATTTCTCTTTGCCATCTGCATTCTTCATCGATAAACGGGTATTGTAAGGCTCTTCTAGCTCTATAATTTTATTTGTTTTATAGCCAGCATATGATTCTTCTGCAAGTTTAACAGCATCATCAATAGTTTGAACCTCGGTTTTTCCACTTTCACCAAAAAAGTATTTATCATATAACTGATTTTCAACATTGGTATAAAATAAATAACCTATACCACTTAACGTTAGTGAAATAAGAAGTGGAGTAATAAATAATGCGGCGTAAAAGTGCGTTCGCCAAAAGCTCTGATAAAGCGTGTTCTTCATGTCTAATTCTCCAATCTATAATAATAAGCGCAAAATTATTATATAGATAAAAAGTGAAATAAGTATGAAGTCCTAGAGGTTTTTTTATGACAATTAGATGTATTCCTATTGATATAATTAGATTAAAACCGTATTTTCATAGAAAAAGTGTCACTTTAGACGTTATTTTGCACATCGCTTCATTCTTGAAGTTATTACTGTTTGCACAGCTGAATGAAACCGAAAGTCTACGTGCCATCAGTGACACGCTGTTATCAGAAGACCTGCAAAAAGCAAGGATTTAGAGTCCATTAGCTCTTCGCAGTTAGGTCGGCTGATCAAATCAAGTACCATCTGAGTTTTTCCAACAGATTTTTCTAGACTTGGTCACGCAAATTAATGAGAAAACGGATTTTAAGCAGCGTCGAAAAAATACAACCACTAAAAATCATTGATTCCAGCACACTGCCATTGAACTTAAACAACCATAGATGGGCTGAATTCCGTAAAAAAAATCAGGTGTGAAGTTACATTTGCGCCTTGTTTACCTAGAAAAAGGTAGTTCGTACCCTGTTATTCTAATTTCTTAATATCCTCTATCAGCATTTCAACATTTTCTTTTTTTGTGCCCAACTGGTACAAAATCTTACAACACTTTGGGTATCATCGATTTTTTCCCATAAGGAAAAAGAATATTTTTTGCTTAATTTCCTTAATACATCATTTGGCAAAATGGGAAACTGTTGATTTGTTTTGGAAACATATCCTAATAGAATAGGTTTTTTCAACAAACGCCTCTCGAATCATCATCGCCATTTCCACGGCATGATTAGAAATTTCATAGTATAAGCCATCTTCAAACAAGGTTTCAAACTGGATCCCTAATAATTTCCCCTTTGCCAGCAATCCTCCCTTTAGTTATTTTAGTAGACTGTGTCAACTTTTATAAGAAATAATAATACAAAAATCTCCTAATGTGCAGAAATAATAAAGTTGTTTAATTTACAATAAAGACATTTAAAAAATAATATAGTTGTTAAAAATTCTTATTCCATGAACAAATTAGGTTTGACTGGGAAAATTGTCAATGATAAAAAAAAAGACATCGAAGTGTCTTATGGTTTTCAAAATAAGCATACCGATAAATTGAAATTTAATTACTTAACATTATGCTTATCTTGGGAGCGAGGTATTTTATCGGTGACTGTATATAAACCATGTAATGCTTGCTGTTAATAATGCTGACGAAATCAAAGCTGTAAGAACACTATATGTTCGCCAAATAAGTATGGTTGACCAATCTAAAGCACAACACAGTATACCCAGAGCAATCGTAGCAATCAGGAAAGTAACTGTTACGATTATTCTCTTTTTTGTCATTGGCTGTCGCTCATTCGTTTTTCTTCTGCGTAATCCTAAGAGAAGTAGCAAAACGGCCAATAGGCAAAGAATAATTGTGATTGACGACAAAATGATATCCAAAAGCTGTGTGCCGCTCATTTCATATGACTGAGTTAGATTGCCGTCTAATATATCTTTAACTTTAAGTACCAGGTTTATATTAGTATTTGCGCCGTTGCTCAGCAAGCAAACAGCCGTTCGTTCATTTAGCAGTATGGCTACTTCGGTTCTGAAATTTGGATTGCCCCCAGTGTGTTCTATAATCGTTTGGTCGGCGTTTACCGACCAGCCTGCCGCATAATACATATCGTTGACAGCCGAAACAGACATATCACCCCTATGTGATTTTTCGATAATCGTGTGAAATATTTCGGGTATGTCCTGCACGATACCCATCTGTATGCCCATCCAACGCGCCATATCTTTTGTATTAGAAATGATGTAGGCTGCGGGTTTATTCCCAGCATAATCCGGAGCTTGAAATGGCGTTGTCATAAAAAAGGAAGAACGGTAGCCCTGTGCCAACTGTCCAGTGGCTTGAGCATCTTCTTTATAAACATACGTCTGGTGAAGACCCAACGGCTTCAATACCTGTTCACTCATAAAGTCTTCATAGCTTTGTCGTGACACAATCTCAATAACCAAACCCAATATGTCATAATTAACGGTTCCGTAGTTATACTGTTCACCGGGAGGGAACGCCAATTCAGCATCCACGAGCATTTCCACAGTCTTTTGCAACATATCCGGTGTATTGCCTTGTGGAATATTTTGAGTATGCCTAATATTTGTTAGACCACTGGTATGGTGAAGAAAGTTATTTAGTGTAAGGCTTTGCATATCAACAGGTTCCCCTTGATACTTTAACGTAAACCAAGGTAAATATTTTTGGACAGGGTCAGTCATTGAGAGCAGCCCTTGCTCTTCCAACAGCATAATACCCATACCGGTAAAAGCTTTACTGACCGAGGCTAACTCATAGAGTGTATTTTCACTTGCAGGCAACCCCTTTTCACGGTCTGCATACCCTGAAGAAAAGTAGAGCACTTCATCATCAGCAAGTATTGAGATTGACATTCCCGGCACACCTGATATACGACGAGCATCATCTAGCAACGCTTGTATTGCCGCAGATTTCGAATCTGACAACGCATAACTTTGTGTTGCGAATCCTGAGAATAATATAAATATCGTTAATACAAAAACAATAATCTTTTTCATAAACCCTCCTTTTTGAAAAATAATAAGAGAATCCAACTACTAAACTAAATTTTAATTTATCTTTCTATTCACCTAGATAATATCAAGTGATTGTGAAGAGTTACACTTAAATGAACAGATGCGTTAGTTCAATTAAGAAGTAAAAAAGATGGATGGTAATTGGAAACAACTTCAAAGAGCCTTGCTGCGTTGAATGTAGTAAGGTTCTTAGCTTTTATTAATCAAAATTCAATAACTTTATTGTCATTATACACCTAAAACATATGTAAAATAGTGTCTAAAGTGACAAAAAAGGCTACATAATGTTCTCCCTTTTAAGGGACATTATGTAGCCTTTTAACCTTGGTGAAGACTAGTAATCAGTGGGGCTATTATGTCACTTTTTATCCAATTAGTTCTTTCATTACATTCGTATAAGCTGTTAGAATATCATTTTCATGAACAGCATTTTGCTCTATATACTCTTCAACTATCTCATTTAATGTTTGAGAAGTACTTGTATATTGCGTTTCCATGACTTCAAATTTTAATAGATTTTCATAATACTCGATTACTTGTGGATTCATGTGTAACACTCCTTCAATTTTAGCATAAAAAAACATCTTTCCTTCATTAGAAAGATGCCTACTATGACAAATACACGACATAATACGGTGATTGACACGGCGAAAAAAGCTTTCTATTCGTTATAGAAATAGAAGCTACCTTTTTAGCAATCATCGTACTATGAGCATGCAGAAGAATTTCTCTAGTCACACTCAACACCCCCTATCCTCGTAGGTTTTTTGGCTGTACTAGATAAAGGCAGGTCTCCTGGCTTATGTTCATCACACTTTTCACCTTCCCATTACAATGCGTAACAGTGGTCTTTTGAAACATGCTCACATTTACAGTTGCGGGACAGCGTCGGATTTACACCGATCTTCCCTTTTAAACAAATCGAATTGCTGATTTGTACCTCTATCTTATTATTCCGTTTTTAATATTATACCATAGTGGTTTGTGTACCTATAACGTATAAATTATATAGAGAACACAACACATGCTTATCATTCAATGAAGATTCTTGTAAAGTTGGCACTACATAAAGTCAAATTTTAAAAAACACCCATCACTAAGTCGTCTTTATTTATAAATGGATTTCATTCTCAACATTTACAAAAATAAAGGTAAAATGGTAATATTATCTTAAAATAAAAAATTCAAACTTCATTGTAGTTTATTTTAAAAGGAGTAAAACATTTGTGATAGTAAAGCATAACATTCCCTCTTTAAATACAAATAATAGATTAACACAAAATAAGAAAAAAGCTGATAGTACCTTAGAAAAACTATCTTCTGGATATAAAATAAATCGTGCTGGAGATGATGCTGCTGGTTTAGCCATCTCTGAAAAAATGCGTAGCCAAATACGTGGGCTAAATATGGCCGGTAAAAACATTCAAGATGGCATTTCATTAATACAAACGGCTGAGAGTGGCTTAGGGAGTATTCAAGATCCAAACTTACTTAGATTAAGAGAATTAGCTATACAAGCAGCTAATGATACATTAACTGATTCTGATAGAAAGTTACTTCAGATGGAAGTAGAACAGATTAAGAGTAATATTGATGAAATTGCAGCGAATACTGAATTTAATGGTATAAAACTTCTTAATCAACCTAATAAAATTGAACAAGAAACTATAACCTCCACTCAAATGCCTGGACCAATCACATGGACAAAGAGCTCCCATGGATACTTTATGCTTGACATTGCAACTGATGGTAATAATTTTGTTGCAGTTGGTCGAGATGGTAAAACTGCAACCTCATCGGATGGAGTTGTATGGAATTATATATCTAAAACCCCAACATCAGAAGTACTTACTAGCGTAACATCAGGTGCAGGATTGTTTGTTGCCGTGGGAAATAGGGCAACAATCCTAACTTCTAACGATGGTATAAATTGGACGCAACAAAATAGTGGCTTGAATACAAATAATAATTTTGATGAAATAATCTACGATGGAAATAAATTTCTCGCTCTTACAAAAGACAGTTTCGATATAGTAACCTCTGTTGATGGAGTAAACTGGAATATAGAGTCAGGTGCAGTTGGATCAATCACTTATGGTAATGGTAAGTATGTATCATCAGGATTAGGTGAAATAAGAATATCTGATGATGGGGTGAATTGGACAACCAGCGTGACGCTAGATTCCCTAGGGGTAACAGATAAAGTTCAAAATATCATATGGACAGGAAATAATTTTGTTGCTTTAACCCATGAAAATTTTGCTTTAATCTCAGAAAACGGGATTAATTGGACTAGAAATACAGTCACGGAAAATAACAGGATTGGCCTTAATGAAATTGCATGGGATGGAAATCAATATATCGCAGTAGGTGGTGAACCGATATTAGGTGGAAATATCGGTTATGCATTTACTTCTCTAGATGGAATTCAATGGTTTGAATCAGAAATAGTCAATAATACTAATACCTTGGCTGGTATATTGGAACAAAACGGAAGGTTTTATGTTGTTGGGAATAAAGCAATGATGGTAGGTACTCCAAGCTCCCCTATTACAACTTCAACTACAACAACTGTAATTGCAGAAAATGATATGAAAAATATTAACTTACAAGTAGGCGCTAATTCAGGTAATACATCTCGAATTGAATTAGCAAACGTAAAAACCGAAACGCTTGGTATTAATAACATCGATATGTCAACACGCCAAGGTGCTAATTCAGCTATTTCATTAATCGATAAAGCTTCGGTAATAATTTCATCAGAAAGAGCAAAGTTTGGTGCTTATCAAAACCGACTAGAATATGCTAATAATTCTGTAGTAAATACATCCGAGAATCTTCAATCTGCTGAATCACGTATTCGTGACACTGATATGGCAAAAGAGATGATGACATTTACTAAAAATAATATTTTATTACAAGCTACCCAATCAATGCTTGCACAATCAAATAAACAACCAGAAGGAATTTTACAACTTCTTCAATGATTTATTTTAAAACAGGTAATTTACATAGTCTTTGATATTAAATAACTTTAAGACCACCCATCACTGAGTGGTCTTTTTACGGATTATTTAAAGCGCCTTAGTAAACTTAAGTCAATCTTTCTAGTTTAATAAATATGGTGAAAATATATCTGTTAATCAATTTGTTCTATGTATTGGGAAATAATACTTACAATTTCGAAGACGAGTAAAGTCCCATCAACAATGATATCAGAATTCGGTTTTATTGTTTCTAACATCTCTAGATACCCACGCCTTCCTTGTGAAATATATCCCTCCATATCCATTAAAATATTTTCAACAGTACTATTCTTAAAATCTCTAGATACTCGACGTGCCATAGCAATATCCAAAGGCATATCAATAAACACCGTAAAATCAATGAATTTACTTATTTTAGAATGTTTATAGGCAAACGGAAAGTCCACTACTATGTAATTTAAAGGTTCAGTTAGTAATACTTCTAAATCACTCATTAGAGGAGCCAAGTTCCACTCATCATAATTAGCTCCATTGTCAATCCAATCGATAATATCATCAGGACCATCAAAATCATAATCATCAAAAAATAGTATTTTAGAATTTTGTAATCTTTCGTTTAGGTGAGTCGATATAGTCGTTTTCCTCCGCCAGAAACCGCAGCAATAGCAATAACTAGTGGTTGCTTTCCCTTTTTCATAAAATTCCCCCACTTTTGTATTTTTTATCCAAATCTATTCTGTCCAACTAAACTATGCCTACAGTTTTATAATACCTGATTAATCAGTTTGAAAAGCCTCAAACATTTGAAGAATACATGGCTGACTTTAATTCAAAGTTAGTGAGGCATATAGTAAGCAATTAAAATAACTTTATGAAGAGTATCAAGCACTTAATAAAATAAGGGGAAATATGGGGATCTTTTTACAATATTTTAGACCCATATTTTAAAGCAAATGAAGAAATTCTTATCTCAGCTTCTAAAATTATGATAACCAGCCAAGACTGTTTCCCACAACATTAACGAGTAAAAATTCGGGGTTATCCAAAAAGTCATTAAACAAATGATTTATCGGCTGTCTTAGATCGATATTTCGCCTCATGGCTATTATGGGCTTATTCCCTAATTGTCATGACTGGTTTTACAAAGGCCACATTCGTGAGAAAAAAAAACTATTCCTTCGTCAAATTAAAGGATTTGACAATATTAGCCTAGAAGTAAGTATCAATTACAATTAAAGGAGTGGGAAAAATGGTTATAGGCTTACATCACGTTCAAATAACAATTCCAAAAGGTGAAGAAGAAAAAGGTAAACATTTTTACTGTCAAGTATTAGGACTACATGAACTTGAAAAGCCTGATTCGTTGAAAGGACGAGGTGGATTTTGGTTACAGGTCGGCAATAAAGAGGTACATGTGGGGACAGAGGATGGCTTTGATAGATTAACGACAAAAGCTCATATTGCTTATCAAGTTGAAAATATAGAACATTGGAAGACGGTATTAGCCGAACATCATATAGAAATTTTCGATTCAGTTCCTATTCCTCATTTTGAACGCTTTGAATTTAGAGATCCATTCGGTAATAGAGTAGAGATGATTCAAGAAATTTAAGGAAAACAGTTGACTTGAAGGCATGCTGTAAATCTTTAGCAAAGCAACGCCGTTTTAACACAATGACATCCGCCTTCTAAAGAGCAAAAAAGATCCACACACAAAGCTGTGCCTAAATTTGTAAGCATAATGAGAAGTGCTAGGGGCGTTCGAGACCTATCTCGCTTGCGCTCCAGTGTCTCATTTGTGACGCTGATCCCCTACGCTCACTCCATGGAACCGCTATTTCTCGCTAAATCCCAAAAATGAACTATCGCTAAGTATTCCATGGTAATGTATAAGTATGATTGTCGTTTAGTCTTTCAATGCCTCCTTTCAACACAAAGAAAAGCTTGTACTTCCTGCCCCTTTGACTTTCGTTTTCCACTAACACTTCACCCAACTGAAACATTTGTAATAAAACTGTAAATTAAGGCGATGAAGCCTTTTATATAAGGTGTTTACAGCGAATCCCCATCCAGCGTGGTAACAATTTCCTCAAAGAAGCCCTACTTTTTCATGCTACGATTAATTCCAGTGACAAACCAAATTAGGATTAATCCTAACAATAGCTTCAGGAGGAAATTAACAACATGAATAAACGATTTTTAACAACAACATTAGCATTGACGATAGGTTTTAGCACAGTGGGGATGGTACAGCCAACTGTTCAACCTATAGAAGTTGAGGCTGCAACAACAAATGCCTTTAATAACTCACAAGCTGTTAATACGAAAGCAGATCAACTAATTCAAACTGGAAAAAGCTTAATTGGTAAGGCGACTTACAGCAATTCTGTTTACAAGGCTACATACCCTTATAAATTTTCTTGTGCTTCATTTATTATGTACATTTTCGAGAAAAATGGTGTTGACCTTGCAACTTATAATGAAGATTATATGTTACAGCAAGGAACGCCGGTTAACAGAAATCAATTACAAAAAGGTGATTTACTATTCTTTAAGAGTAAAAAAACTGGGACAGACCCTGACCACGTCGGTATGTATATCGGAAACAACAAAATGATTCATATGGCTGATTCTAAGCAAAATATTGTGATTTCTGATTTAAATAGTAAACCATATTATACAGATAATTATGTAGGGGCCCGTAGAGTATTACCTTCATTACTGTCAGCTAATCCTGCAACGAAAGGCGATAAGATTGTTGAAAACGCCTTTAATTATAAAAATAAAGTAACGATGAGCTCTACAAATAATGAAGCAAGTCTTCGCTTTACAGCGCCAGGATATGTAGATTTCGTCTATCGTAAGAGTGGCGTTAAACTTGGTACAACCAATTTAAAGCAACTAATGAATGTTGGAACAACGGTTTCACGTACCAATTTAAAAAAGGGTGATTTAGTGTTCTTTAATAGTGTTAAAGGCTCTAAAAACCCTTCACAAGTAGCTATCTATGCCGGAGATCAACGTATTATCATTCCAAGTTCAAGTGGTATTACTACAAGAGTACTAATGGTTGACTATTATAAAGAGCATTATATTACAGCAAAACGTGTTTTTTAAGAACGTTTACTAGCATCATTTCAAATACTTGAATTTGCAATGCTCAACACAATTAATGTTTGCTGGAACAAATGTGTTTCAACAAACAAAAATACCGAACTATCCAATGAAACGCTTATGAAGGGTTTCGGAATAGTTCGGTTTTTCTAGTTATTGTGAGATTATTTGGCTTTATGATTGAGCCATTTCGTTATGTCCCAGCTTGTTAATTATTTACGTTTTAACTGATTCGCAAATTCTATCATAGATCTGCTAGACATTGGACCTTTAATAAGGACAATGGTTTCACTATCAAGCTTATGCTTTAGTACATCTAAAACACCTGTCACATCTTTAAACTTATGAACATCTGCCTTGGTGCCGTCCTTTAACGCTTGGTTCGCAATATTTTCTGCTCTATTGCCAATAGTAATAAGCGTATCAATAGTTCTTTTCGCAACCATTGTGCCAATCTCTCGATGATATTTTTCTTCGAAATTTCCTAATCTCTTAATGTCACCTAAAATAAGAATTACTTTCTTCCCTTTTCCTATCGTATCTAAAACCTTTAGTGCCGCTTCAACAGAAGTCGGGTTATTTGTCCAAGTATCATCTATTATAGTACATTCACCGATGCCTGTAGAAAATTCTAAGTGTCTTGCCATCGCTTTGAACGTTTTTAATTGCGAAATTGCAACAGCAATGGAAAGTCCCATTTCCTTTACGGCAGCTATAGCCGCTAATGCGTTATACACTTGGTGTTCTCCGTATCCTGGAACAAATAAATTGTATTTGTTATTTGACACTTTTAGTACAAATTTCATGCCGCCTTTTGTAAATTGTATATTCGTAGCTTGATAATCTGCCTTTTCGTTAACGCCAAAGGTAATAATCTTTCCTTTAAATTTATTTAGGGGGATTTTTTTAATATTTTCATCATCACCATTAATGATTAACGTGCCATCTTTTCTTATTCCTTCTACAATTTCAGCCTTTGCCTTGATATAGCCATCTAGATTATTGCATCCATCTAAATGATGGACACCAATATTCGTAATAATACCAATCGTAGGCTGATAGATCATACATTGGTGTTTAATATTACCGATATTACCTAGCCCTAATTCAAAGATAGCTGCTTTTGTATTCTGATCAATTCCAGTCAAGTACGGTAAGGATTGCCGTGGCTCATTTTTACTGCTGACAGATGCCTGAACATTCCATTCCTTACTAGCTATATGTTTAATCATTTCTTTCGTTGTCGTTTTACCACATGTTCCGGTCAAAGCAACGACTGGTATTTGAAATAAATTTCTGTAATGTCCCATAAATTTCCAATAGGCATGCAAAATAGTCTTGACGCGTATAACGGTCGTATTTTTCAGCGCATTTTTCAATTCCTCTGATGTTTTATCAGAAATGACAAGAGATGGTCCCTTTCGATCTATTTCTTGCCAGTTAATTTGATCACTTTTACTAACAAACATAAGTGTATGATTTTGAGTCAGTTCATGTCGGTTATAATAAATTGCATGTTTAACAGACCAGTGTTCAGAACCGCTTAATAATTCTCCTTGTAATAATTTTCTTATATCGCTCACACTTATATGTTGCAAGTTAACTACGCCCCCTTTCTATAAAATTATTTCTGAATAAATGCGTATCATAGTTTATGCATTTCTAGCAATTAACTATAAATATGCTCTTTCTAGTAAATGATAAAAAATAATATTTATTTAGGTGAAATCTAATCAGAAGTTGAAGATTTTTTTATTTTTAAATCATCTGCCAACTTAGAAACTTCTTTACTATACATATCACCTTTAATGAAAAGAACTGTATTTTCATCTACAATTTCTTCTAATAATTTATAGACGCGCGTACTATTTTTAAAAATATACACCGGTGAACTCATTCCTGCCTCAATGGCGTGAAGCGCCATAATACTTGCATGTTCTCCTATCGTAATCAGTACATCGACTCCAATTTCACTAATTAATTCTCCCGCTTGTTCGTGAATTATATATCCCCAAGATCCTAAATCTGTTATCGTCCCAATAACGGCAATCTTTTTCTTGCCTTCTCCAAGAGCCTTCAAAACCTTTAATCCTGCCTCCAAAGAAGTAGTCGTTATATTCCATGTATCATCTAGTAATATGGAATTATTAATGCCCTTAAACACCTGAAGCTGCTTATTTAATTTTCGGAATGATTGCAGTTGTTCAGCTACTAAAGAAATCGGCAAACCCATTTCACAAATTGCTGCAATTGCCGTGAGCGCATTATATACTTGATGCTCGCCAAAACCTGGTACATAGATTTCATAGAGTTTCTTCTTGTGATAAACATTGAACAGCATACCATTTTTGTGGTAGCGAATATTTCTTGCCTGAAAATCACAGGATTCATGCTTACCTACTTTTATAATGCGTCCTTGAAACTTCGATAAATCTATTTTACTGGTGTTGACATCATCAGCATTAAGGATTAAGGAGCCTGTGGGACTAATAATGTCCAGCATTTCACCCTTTGCTTGGATATACCCCTCTAAAGTTTTACAATAATTTAAATGGTGTGCCCCAATATTTGTAATAATCCCAATAGTCGGCTTGAAATAGTCCCCCGCAAGTTTAATGTCCCCCGGTGAACCAACAGCAGTTTCAAAAACGGCTGCATCGGTACGATCATCAATATTCAGTAAATATTGTAAAGAAGCAGTTCTAGAATTACTACTAAGTGGCGTGGATACTACATTTTTTTCTGCAGAAAGGATATGTTTGATCATTTCCTTCGTCGTCGATTTACCAGAAGTACCCGTAATGGCTACTACAGGGATATTAAATTGATTACGATAAAAATTTACAAACTTCCAATAGGCCTCATCTGAATCTTCTACTCTAATCATAATTATTTGCTCAGGTAATTCATTTTGACTGTATGGTCTATCGGTTACAAGCACTATAGGATAAAGTGACTTATACTCTTTCCAGTTCACAATACGCTTATTTGTAAAAAGGGCGGTATTTGGTTTTTTCACTTGCTTCAGTCGATAAGCTCCATGTTGAATCAACACTTCGTCCGACCCTTGCACTAATTGGCCTGCAGTTATCGCTTTTAAATCCTGCACCGTAAGAGGCTTCATATCAATCTCCCCTCCTTTCTCCTCTAGTATATGTAACTTCTTAAAAGTTGCTTGGATGGATGCAAGATACATAACTAGAAGAAATCTATTTCTTCGCATATATATATAGTTGATTAAGTATCTAACGAACAATAGAAGGAGTGATATAACTGAAAACAATTATATTTATCGGCACTAACAAATCCGGGTCAAGTCGTGAAGCAACAAAAGCAGCAGAAAACCTAGGTTATTATACTGTCCTTTTTACAAACAATAAAAAGCAGTTACAACAGAGAAAAGCCTACCCAGATATTCATAAAATGATTCTTATTGATACTTCGAATATAGAGGACATGAAAGATGAAATTTATAATTTAACTAAAACTGGGTTAGAAATAAAATCTATTGTTAGTTTTGTCGATCCTTTTGTCCATATTGCCTCAATTTTATGTGATGAATTTTGCGATAACTATACATCTTCAACAGCTATCGAAATAATGGAGGATAAAGAAAAAACGAGAAATTTTTTAAAAAACCAGCCTTATTCTCCTAAGTTTTTTCTTCTCAAGCCAAATGAGTCCTTCTCTAATAACATTGAATTTCCACTTATTGTGAAATCTCCAAAATCAACAGGCTCCAAAGATGTATTGTTAGCAGACGACTCAGAGCAACTGAAGAAACATCTGAGCCATCTGCGCAGCAAAAATCCCCGTGAAACAATAATGATTGAAGAATATATCGAAGGCCCACAATATTTAGTAGAAGCACTTGTCTATAAACGGCAAGCTAATATCATCGGTATTATTGAACAAGAAATTACTCAAGGTAAACGTTTTATCATTACTGGTTATGGTGTTCTCGTTAAAGCTCCGAAAGAAATTCAAGCAGGCCTTGAGGAAGTTCTTCAGTCTATTGTTAAAGCGTTTAACATCGAAAATGGTGCTCTGCATTTAGAGCTTCGTTTAACAAAGAATGGCTGGAAGCTTATAGAAATTAATCCGCGAATCTCAGGGGGAGCAATGAATACGATGCTACACGCCGCCTTTGGATTTAATTTAGTGAAAGAAACACTTAAAGTATTTTTAGGTGAGCGTCCCGATATCAAACCAAAGCATAGAAAGTTTGTCTATACAAAATACGTCATTGTGGAAAGTAAAGGGATTTTAGAAAAAGTTATTGGAAGAAATAAAGCAGCTCATTCACCTGGAGTTGTGGATGTATATGTGAAGCCGAGAAGAGGGACATTGCTAATCCCTCCCTTATCGATGGGACATCGTTATGCATATGTAATCGCGGAAGGTGCCACATTAGCGGAAGCTAAAAATAAAGCCATTAACGCCGCAAAAGAAATAAAGTTCATTCTAAAATCTTAATTTCTTTCAATGCTTTCATTATTTAGCTATAAAAAATATCCCGAATAATTGTATCCTTCAAAAGGTCAATTACTCGGGCTTTTTTATTTATTCTTGAAATTTTTGATCTAAAAATTTCACCGTATCAAACATATTCGTTTTACTAGCACCCTTTACTAAAATGGTATCGTGAGGTTGTATCACTTGCTCTAAGAGTTCATGTAATTCATCCTTATTCAGGAAATGATAAATTTTAGACGGATCCATCCCTACTGCCTTCGCTGCTGCGCCCATTTCCTCCGTTCTAAAACCATAAGTGATGAATAAATCTATGTTATGCTCGTAAATGTATTCGCCCAATTTACGATATTCCTCTTCTCTCAAATCCCCTAATTCTCGCATTTGACCAATAATAGCAATTTTACGTTTCTTCGCTATATTTGTAAGAACATCAATAGCAGCACGTACGCCCTGAGGATGGGAGTGAACGGTATCGTCAATAACTGTAATATTATCGCGACAGTTATAAATTGTTAATCGTCTAGGTGGTTTTTTGAAATTTAGCCCTGTTTTAATATCTGCTGGACTAAATCCTAAATAATCTGCAACCGCAATGGCATTGAGTGCATTATATACATGATGTTCTCCTAAAATTGGGATATACATTGCAATTTCCTGCCCATGCAGCTTTATTTTAAAGGACATACCAATGTCTTTATATTGAATATCATAAGCTTGATAGTCCGCTGTGCTATGAATACCTACTGTTAGGATTTTTCCTTTAAACTGCTGTGTCTCTAAATACTTAGAATTATCATCGTCCTTATTCAGGATTAATAAACCGTTTTGATCCATCCCATGTATTAATTCCGATTTCGCCTTGGCTACTCCTTTAATATCTCCATCAAAATTACCTACATGAGCCAAACCGATATTTGTAATGATACTAATATTCGGTTGGATAATGCTACAGTGATTTGTTATGATACCTGGATAAGCCATCCCATACTCAAGCACTACAGCCTCATGTGAAGCATTAATTTCTTCTTTATGTTTTTTCGTATGCTCTGTTGTATTCCAATAATCTTTTGACTCAAAGATATTCCATTTTACCGATAAAATGGAGGCAAGAAATGCTTTTGATGTTGTTTTTCCAGCACTGCCGGTAATCGCAATAATCGGTAAAGCCTTTTCTTTTGCTATAGCTTTTTGTTCTGGTAAAGCTTTTTGTTCTGGTAATGCTTCTTCTAAAGATTCTTCTACTAAAGCCCTTTCTTCAGATGAATCTTTAATTTTCCTATATTGCCTGATTTCCCTTTTAATATGCTTCTGGTTCTTAGCAAGGTACATTGCATACCTTATAGTATTGATGACCACATCTAATTCTAAATAAAAAGCTGGAGGGCAACCTGGTCGCCAGTTCACTTCATACATCCAAATTTTCCGTTGTTCATCTAAGCCTACATCAATGCCAATTTCATCAATAACTTCTCCAAATTGCGTCATCTGGATTTCATCTAAATGTCGAGCTAGTGATAAGGAAAAATGCTCTAACATACGCCGAATATCATAAGCATCTTCTTTAAATTCCTGCTCTAAAAATGGATCTAAATAATTCGTAAAACCACCGTTGTTAATATTCGGTATAATCGAGCCATTTGGTGCAATTCGCGGATAAATCGTCGTTATAACCCATTTACCTTCACCGTTTTTTTGAACATGTAGACGAAAATCGTAAATTTGACCTGATTTTGTTTTGGAATGAATATAGGGTTGCACGATAAAGGTGCCTGTAGCAAGTTGCTCTCTAATTAACTCATCTAGCTTTGACTGTGTACATAACGTAGTTTCCCTATCCTTCTTTACCTCAAAGTTAGTTCTTCCTACTTTCGAAATAAAATAAATCCCTTTTCCCTTCCGGCCATCTATCGGTTTAAATACGACTTTTTTATAAAAAGCCATAAATTTATGGAGTAATTCAACATTTTCAACAACCTCAGATGGAATTAAATATTTATCAAATTCCTTTGCCTCTTTAAGTCGCTTCATGACATTCCATTTATTCCCTATAGAATGAGTTGTAAAAGGTATTTCCTTTTTCAATTTCTCAATAATATCCTTTGATACCGATAATTTTTCTGGACTTCCTGCATTGTATATAACATCCGGGAAGGGCATCATTTTTTCATGCCAATCACCATTTTCATATACCTTTCCTCTAATGGAACGTTTATCAAAGTCAACGCTTTTTGGCGTAAAGTAAAAAAATTGAGCGCCTTCTGCTTGTGCAACGGCCGCAAATGCATATGACTTTAGAACAGTTCTAGGATCTAGCCGATGATGCAACATTCCAATAATTGTCATCCATTAATCTCTTCCCTTCATAGGATTCTCTCTCTAATAAATTCAATGACTACAACGTGCACCTAGACAGATGCTCTAATTTTCATGTTATTTTAGTCGTATTTTCGGCTTTGTGCTTAGGCTGCACGAAGGACGACACGATGTCGGTCATTTCAGTAATGCCAAAGGCTAATATCTTTTTTAGCCCCTTCGATTTCCGTAACATCCGCCGAAGGGTTTAGCTTCACCATTTGGGCTCAATGATAAATTTCCCTTTTAACATGTCAGGCTTTAATAACTGAATTGCAGATATACCACTTAAGTCAATGGATTTTTCTGAGGATGTTCGCTCTAATCGGACAACCTCTGCTATTAAATTCGTATCATGTCCTTCATAATCATAGGCTCGCAAAAGTGAAACTGTTCCGCGGCAACTTTCTCGATCAATAGCCTCTATGCGAAAAAACTCTGTTTCAAACTGCTTTACAGTATCCATCAACCTTAAATGACTGCCGTTGTGTGTTATTAAAAAAAAAGGAATCGTATCGCCTCCCACTAATTTCACAAGAAGCTGACCAAAATATTTAGAATGAAAATCCTTTATCATATCCTGGAGTGCTTTTATGTCGTAGAGCGCTTCACATAGAAAATGTTTTTTTTTGTTTTCATTATTCATTTCCTTCGCTCCTTCCAAGTCTTAATAAGCCATTTCTCAAAAATTGTTTAAATTTACTAACATTGATACTAGTGGAAGATCAACTGCCATGAACGAAAGTTTCACTTTATTCAACATCCTCTCGTTATAATATGTAAAGACAAGGAATATGATAATTTTTTTTCGGATAAAACTGGTCATGTTGATTGCATATGTATGCTCCAAAGCAGAGTGAAAACATTTACACTATTTTTACGCAATCTTCGTAAAATATGACGAAAAATCAAATTAATTTAAAAAAGTTTTTTTCCAGGATAGCTTTCAATAAAAAAAATCGTATTTAATAGTGAACGATGAAATAGATGCCTCACCTGTTTGCCTTGATAAGTTTTCGGATAAACAATAGTTCTATTCACTGGCTATTCAAGCAAACTGGTAAGAAGCGACTAAACTTAGAAAGGAGTTTGTTATGAACATACAAGCTGAAAATGTCGTTTATGAACTACAACATCACAATGAACATGCTTTACATTTCATCATTGAGCAATATGGTGGATTACTACGAAGCATCATCACTAAACACCTCTTTCCTTACTTAGAAGAAGTTGATGAATGTTTGGATGACACACTACTTGCTATTTGGGAGAATGGTGAATTTTTCGATGAAGCGAAAGGATCTTTTAAAAATTGGATTGCGATCATTGCTAAATATAAAGCGCTGGATCGAAGAAAAAAATTACAACGTTATAATGAACGCTACATTTCAACCTTAGAATTTGAAGAGTCTTTCACAAATACTGAGAGGACAGAATTAGAGGACGTCGAAGAGCTGTTACAACATTTATCTGTTGAGGACCAATTATTATTTAAAAAATATTATTTAGATAATGTAAATTCCAAGAACATTGCAAAAGAATTTAATGTGTCTGTCCCGGTTATACATAACAGACTTTCCCGTGGACGTCATAAACTTCGTGCATTAAAACAAAAATGGATTACAGGGAGGCTATAAAAATGAGTGAATTATTTAAACTATTTAATCGAGCAAAGATTCAAACAGAAAAATATGATGAAACCCCGTTGTCAGAAATAGAAATTGCACGTATAAAAAAACGTCTACATTCAAAATTGAAAACTCAAACATCAAAAAAGAAGAAGCTTACTATTTTAAGTGGGGTAGGTGTCGCTATGCTTGCCACTACAATAGCCATTTCTAGCCCAAATGCACTTGCTAAATTGCCCATAATAGGTAGCTTTATTGAACAATATATGAATCACCCAGATGTAAATGACGAAATGTATACAACGTATAAAAATATAATCGGACAAACAAAAGAAAATAAACATGGAACCTTAACGTTAAATGAAGTTATGTTAGATCAAGGAGAACTTTTCATCACGACTACTTATCATAGCAATAAACCCGTCCCAAACTCGGAATATCTTAAAATTAATAAGCACCTTCCAGACACAGATTACCTGCCCCTTTTCCCTGAAATAAAAATAGATGGGAAGGAAGTAGAGTCTGGGTCAGGAGGAGGAGCAGGTAATGATCAAATCGATGACCAAACATTTGTCATTTATAGTTCAATTAGCATTCCAAATATAGAGCTTTCTAAGCCACATGACATTCAGTTTTCTTTTAAAAGCGATAAACTTAGTGACCCTTGGGAATTTAATTTCACTGCCACAGGTGAAGCCATTGCGGCTAAAACAACAGAAACCATGATTAATCAATCTTTTTCTTTACCGAACGGACAGAAAGTTGTAGTTGAAAAAATTACTCAATCACCCGTTTCATTAATTCTTTATTATCATATGTTTCCGGCGCCTGACAAGACAATGGATTATGATGTCCAATTTAGATTATACGACCAGAATAATAATCAGTTAGGTCAATCTGCTTTTAAAACAATGCTCGAAAATTCTACACTTCGCTTCCAGAAGGAAAATATGGAGCCAATAACAAATATCACACTCGTTCCGCACTCTATTAATGTAAAAAGTGGCGTTCCTCACAAGGATGTTGTCAAAGTGTTTCATGAGTACACAATTACTACCCAATTGAACAAATAATTAAGCCTACCAATCTTGAAAATATAAAAAAGAAAACGTCCAATTTGACAATGGACGTTTTCTCTTTAGACGTTACGTTGTGGCATTATTTTGACTCCCATGATTTAGTAGAATAACTCCACCAATGATTAATGTAATGCCTAAAGCCGAGTAAAGATTAAAAATATCTCCCCATACAACAATTCCCACAATGACTGTTAATGCTGTGCCTACACCGGACCAAACGGCGTACGCAATGCTTAGTGGTAGCGTTTTTAAACATAGAGATAATGAATAAAACGAAATGCCATATCCAAATGCGACAGCTATTGAGGGGCCTAGAACTGTAAATGCTTCTGAAAACTTAAGCATCGTTGTTGCAAATACCTCACTGACAATGGATAACGTTAAAAATAAATAACCCTTCATTTACAAATCCCTCCTTAATGTCCGCCACCTGCAAGGTTAAGAATAACCACACCGACAATAATTAATAGAATACCGATAATTTTTTTTAGATTGAATAATTCCTTATAAAAGACTATACCGATGACCGCCGTTAGCGCCGTTCCTACTCCTGCCCATATCGCATATGCTGTACCAATTGCTATAGATTGTAATGTTAATGATAGAAAATAAAAAGCTGTTCCATATCCAACTACTACACCCACTGACGGTAGTAATCGTTTAAAGCCATTTGTCAGTTTCAACATCGAGCTAGCAAAAACTTCTGAGATAATTGAAATGAATAAAAAACCAAAAGCACTCATGTATGTTAGTCCTTCCTTGTCATGTGCATTAATTGTTCAAAGACACCGTCAGTCGCCTTAGCGGAAATCGGTGCGATATTTAATAGTTTCGAATAATACAATCCATCAATCGTTAACCGAATCAGATGAACAATGGATTCCTCCAAACCATCTTGGAACAATTCGTCTAGTAAACAGTCATAAACTGTTGAGATGGCTGAATGGTCATTTTGCATAATTTGAATCGCAATATTTAAGGATGCCCCGTTCGCGAGATCTTTTTGTGATGCGAAGATAAATGCTCTCGTCAATCTCCCTATCCCTTGCTCAAGGGTTGCTAAATGTTCATAGGATTGTACAACCTCATTTAAAATCGTCTCAGCGATTGCAGTTTGCAGCGCATCCTTCGTCTTAAAATGATACAATAATCCACCTTTGCTAATATTCGCTTGACTAGCTATTTTATCTAAAGTTAAAGTACTTAAATCATTGCCCTTTAAATAATCAATCGCCGTTTGGATAATATGTGAACGTTTTAAATCTGCTTTTGATGACATATAATCGCTCCCTTTAAAAATAAAAAAAACCGTCTGGTCGGTCTTTTTATATTTTATAGCTCTTATTCGACATCGTCAATTACAATGCCAAAAATTTGGGGATCTGATGCTGGATGAACTTGTGAAAACAACACGTCGGAACATAGTAACGAGGAGATTGAGCCAAGCCCATGGAAAGCGCCAGTTCGTAATAAAAATCAACCTATGCTTATAGCTACACAAAATTTCGGATTCATTCTTTTGTCACCAAACTAAAGCCCTCTCAAAAAATTGAGAGGGCTCGTTAAATTAGCGATTCTTTCCGTCGTTCCCTATTTCGGTAAGATAAGTGTTTCTTTTTTGCTTTTGAAGTATCCTCCGCTCCCTTATTTCGGATAGGATCTAATTCAATTTCAAAAGCTTTATCTTTCCAAATTTTTTCATATTGCTCTTGATCTAATACGAATACTTGTAATAGCTCGCCAGTTTCTCCAGCTTTAATAACTTCATTCTAATTGTAATTTAATAGCATACCTTTGCTTAATGAATATTGCTTACCATCATTAACTGTCATTTTGATGACATAGATTATATTCCTTATCGATATGTCAACGTATAGCTGCATTGCTCTCTTTTAAATCCGAGATAAAAAAAAGCTAGAAAAGATAAGCCTCTATTTTCTAGCTACTTATACCAGATTATTTTCGTCTTATAACAATCCTGCCTTTGTTAAATAGTCTCGTGCCACTTCTTCTATGTTTTGGCCTTTTACATTTACTCGATAATTCATTTCGCGCATCTCATCATCTGTTATTTGATTTGACAGCTTATTTAAGGCTGTTTCAATCTCAGGATATTTTTCTAACGTCTCTTTCCTTAGTAAAGGAGCCCCTTGATAAGGTGGGAATAGTTGCTGATCATCTGCTAAAACTTGCAGATGATATTGACGTATTTCACTATCCGTTGAATAAGCATCTAATAAATCTATATTTCCTGATTCGATCGCCTGATATCTAAGCTTCGGCTCCATCGTTGTTATGTTAGAAAGTGTCATACCGTAACGCTTTTGAATACCCAAATAACCATCTTCTCGATCATTAAATTCCAATGTGAAACCTGCTTTTATCTTTTCTTGGATAGGCTTAATGTCTGAAATTGTTTGCAAATCATAAGTATCAGCCATTTGTTTCGATACTGCCAATGCATACGTATTGTTATAGTTCATCGGACTTAGCATCACCATGCCAAATTTATTCATCATACCTTCTTTAGCCTGATGATAAACATCTTCCTGATTATTATTAATAGCTTCCTCTTTTAAAAACTCTGAAATTGCCGTTCCAGTGAATTCTGGATAAATATCGATGCTGCCAGATTTAAGTGCATTAAAAACAAAGGATGTTTTACCCAGTCCAGGTTTTAATTGCACCTTTAAGTCTGTTTCATTTTCAATAAGCATTTTATACATATTAATAAGAATCTCTGGCTCAGAGCCAAGCTTACCTGCAATGATAATTTCTTCTTTCTCTTTGAAGTTTAGTAATGGGAAAATCATCATTATTAATGCCACTATACTAATAATACTTAATGCCGAAATTGTTTTTTTAAACGACAGAGATTCTAGTTTTTTTAGTAAAAAATCGAAAACTAATGCTAAAATCGCCGCAGGGACAGCCCCTAAAATAATAAGTGCGGTATTATTTCGGTCAATTCCAAGCAAAATGATATCCCCTAATCCCCCAGCCCCGATTAATGCCGCTAAAGTTGCCGTTCCGACGATTAATACCATAGCTGTTCGAATCCCTGCCATAATTACAGGCATAGCAAGAGGCAATTCTACTTTCACTAATCGCTTTCGCGTATTCATCCCCATCGCCATCGCAGCCTCTTTTAAAGACGGATCTACTTCGTTTATCCCAGTAAATGTATTACGTAAAATCGGAAGAAGTGCGTAAACAACTAAAGCAATAATTGCGGGTACTTTTCCGATGCCAAACAACGGAATCAACAACCCTAATAACGCCAATGAAGGAATCGTTTGTAAAACTGCACTAATACCGATAATACTTTCTGCTATTTTCTTTTTATTCGTTAAATAGATTCCTAGAGGGATAGCAATCACTACTGCAAGAAATAATGCAATGAATGAAATTTGAATATGCTCGACTAATGATGCCAATAGCTGGCCTTTTCGTTCGTTAAACACACTAAAAAAGTTAGCCATTTAAATTACCTCTTTCCAAGGAATCATGTGCTAGATAACGAAGCATCGTTGCTCTCGTGACAACACCAATTATTGTCCCGTTCTCTTCCACACTTAAACATTCATATTGAGCTAATTTTTGAAGAATGGTATGCAAAGAATCTTTTGAAGAAATGGTATTCTCCCGATTACTTTGATGAACCTCATCAGCAATTGGTCTAAGTACAGCTTGGATATGAAAAGTCCCATACTCTTTTACCCCAACAAATTCGCGAACAAAATCATTAACAGGCTTGTCTATGATTTCACGTGGAGTACCAATCTGTATAATTTCTCCATCCTTCATTACACATATGCGATCACCAAGTTTTAAGGCCTCTTGCATATCATGCGAAACAAAGACAATTGTTTTTTGTATCGTTTGCTGAAGCTCGAGAAGATCATCTTGTAATTTTGTGCGGCTAATCGGATCTAAAGCACTAAAAGGCTCATCCATTAAAATGATTTCGGGATCAGCTGCTAATGCACGAACAACACCGACCCTTTGTTGTTCACCACCAGAAAGCTCTTTTGGCTTCCGCTGACTATATTTGTCTGGTGCAAGTCCTACCATATCCAATAACTCACCAACTCGTTGCTGGATTTGCGCTTTACTCCATTTCTTTAATTCAGGCACAACAGCTATATTTTCTTCAATCGTCATATGGGGAAAAAGAGCAATTTGTTGTAGGACATAGCCGATATTCCATCGTAATTCATGAATGTTGTAATCACTAATTCTTTTACCATTAATGCGAATAGTTCCTTCTGTTAAATGAATTAATCGATTAATCATCTTTAATAAAGTTGTTTTTCCACAACCACTCGGTCCTATAAGAACAAAAAATTCTCCTTTTTTAATCTCTAAATTAATAGTTTTTACTGCGACTTGATCATTTACATATTTTTTTGTGACATTTTCAAATGCTATCATTGTATAAGCTCCTTTTAGTAATGTGCCTCCAATGTTAGTTCAGAATGGACATCACCTTCAAACATTTGCAAAAATTACCTTAATCATTTTAGCAACAATATATATTGACTTAATGTTTTAATCTAGAAATAAACTACTATTTTTATCCTCTTCATTTCATATACGTTCAGCATAGTAGGTCTAGAACTATCTCTTTTAAAAGGGACATCGAGTTACTATATATATTTCACTAACTAAAATCACTTTAAACTTAATTTTTTGTTTTATATCAAGACATTGGTCCTCTTGACGCTCTCCTCTATTTGTCTCATAATTTCCATAGAAAATCGTATACTGTTTTTGAATACAAATAAATAACCTTCCATAAAGATTTCCTTTCAAAATGACTAACTTCATAAATGATCACTCTATTATTTTTGATTTTTTAGTAATGATTGTAACTATATTTTAATGGGTCTTTCATTTCTCGATTATGCTGGAAATTAAGGAACTAAATGAGGGGTTTTTTCGTTCTATGAATGATGTACTCTATTAAATAAAACTGACTTTATTTCTATTTATAACTCTGTAATAATTAGAAATATATGAACCTCGTTATTGGCAAGAAAGGAGGAAGATGTGGTAATCTACCAACATCAATAACAATGAAATACTTCATTAATTTTTTCAAAGTTCTTATGATTACTGTTATTGTTATCTGTATTTCATTTTTTATGGTGACACAATTATTCAATACTCATGAAACTAAAGAGCCTGGCGTTGTCGATAGCAGCCCTAGTGTAGAAGAGTTTATTGGCTCTATTGCTGAAATTGCTCGAAAACAAGGTTCCGATAATGACCTGTATGCATCGGTTATCATTGCGCAAGCGGTGTTAGAAAGTGAGCATGGACAAAGTGGCCTTGGATCCGCTCCAAATAACAATTTATTTGGTATGAAAGGCAGTTACCAAAATAACTCCGTAACAATGGAAACATCTGAGGATGATGGTTCGGGTAATATGACAAAGGTGAAGGCTGCATTTCGCAAATACCCTTCCTATGAAGCTTCTATACAAGATTATGTGAAATTAATGCGCAATGGGGTTTCCTGGAACAAAAATTTCTATGCAGGCGTTTTTAAAAGCAATACAAAATCCTATACAGATGCTACGAAGTTTTTAACAGGCTCCTATGCAACAGATTCACGATACAATGAAAAGCTAAATGCAGTGATAGCAAAGTATGATTTACAACAGTATGACAGTCCTGTGAAAGATAAAAAAACAATTACTGTAGCTGATGGTGACTCTCTTATGCATATTGCAGAGGCTCATAATGTTAAAGTTACATCCATAAAACAATGGAATCAGCTTCGCTCTGATAGAATTGAAGCCGGTCAACAATTAAATATTTATAAATATTAATATAAAAAATCTCCATGAATAATTATAGACATGGAGATTTTTTTCTTATACTAACTTATTAATCTATAAATCACAGTTTCTAAATCAAAGACTCGTTTATTCAAAGCGTAAGTTCTACCTTCTACCTGCTGAGCAATTTTTTCAGTAAACTCACCTAAATTTTCGATAATATTTTTCTGAAGCTCTGCTTGTCCAATTTTAAGTTCATATACATCACGCTTAAGTATTTGTACATCACTTTTAAGTTCATGCACATCATTTTCAATTTTATCTAAGCGCAGTTCAATTCCGTCAAAACGTTTGTTCATTCCGACTAATTGATGATCCATATTTTCAAAGCGAACGTCCATTCCATCTAGCCGTTGGTCAATTCCATCAAATCTTTGATTAATAGTCTCAAAACGTTGGTCGATTGCGTCAAATCTTTGATCAATAGTCTCAAAACGTTGGTCGATTGCGTCAAATCTTTGATCAATAGTCTCAAAACGTTGGTCAATTCCATCAAGTCGCTTATGCACTGGTGTTAATTCTTCTTTTAAAACGGAACGTAACAACTCTTTTAACTCCAGATTCAATTCATATCCCCCAATCCTCTAAATTTTGATTTCATTATAGCATAATGCAAATAGGTTATCTCTATCAATAATTTCCCGAGTCGTCTCAAAGATTGAAAAAAGAGAAGCTACGTCTAGCTGAGGGCACTGAAAAACTTACGTTTTCATAAAAGCGAACCTTTCTTAGATAAAAATAAGGCACTTCTTGTTCAATTTTGAACAGGAAGTGCCTTATTTCTGTCTCTATTCCTTATTCATTTTCGTTTAATAGCTTTAATATCCGTTTCAAATTGACAGCGAATATCGTTGTAGCACCTTGAATTTCCATGCCAAATAGACCCGCAGTCGATGCGTA
>NZ_JAQZSD010000005.1:0-134631 GCF_028674935.1 Lysinibacillus sp. CNPSo 3705
TATTTTGAAATGCCTCTTGTTCGGCATGTGTATCTGACTTAATTGTGACAGAATATGTTTTACTTTTTGCACCTTCTTTATAACAGCCCTCTCTCATTGGACATACTTTGCATTTTTCAATGTCAAAATAATATGTCTGACTTTGACTCATACTCGTTCCTTTTTTACCCGTACGTGCTTTTGATTTGAAATCATCGGGGGCACCACCTGCACATTAGTTCTTTTATTATAAAGGAAAGCGTGACTAAAATAATAGTGTGATACATTGCGTTGTTTGGAGAAGCATCGCTCGCCCGCGGAAAGCGAGCGGAATGCTTCGGAAAACAACAGTAGAGTCACAGTGCCAAATGAAAAAAGCGAGGTATTTAACGATTTACTCGTTAAATACCTCGCGATGTGAGAAGATATAGACTTTTTCAGTGCCCTCCAAATGAGGAGGCTCTGCTTCTTTAATATGGCTATGAATTGTTTTGTATACTTGATAATTAATCGTTATAGACTTTTAAATATTCTTGTACCTTTGCACTGTCTGCCTCAAGCTTTAATCCGGTATTAACAAGTGGTGAAACAGTGGATACAGCAGGTTTTTTATTGCCTTGATAGTAATTAATAAATTCATCCTGATTAATAGAGTAAAGAATTGCTTTACGTAGGTCTACTGAATCTGATACAGCGCGACCAGATGTATTCAATTGTAGATATGATACGGCATTACTATCAGCAGTGTGTAACGTTAGTTTACTATCTGATTTGACAATGTCTAGCTTTGTCTCTGGTACTGACTGGAGAATATGAATTTCACCATTACGCAATGCTGATAAAGCACTATCGATATCAGCGATAAAACGAACATTAATTTTTGCAATCTTCGGTTCATATTCACTACCTACACGGTAAGCAGGATTTTTTACAAATTGTGCTTCATAATCATTTTTCTTCACAAGAATGTAAGGACCACTAGCATAAAGTTGGTTGTTGTATGTTGCTGTGCCTTCCGTTACTGTAGTTTGATCACCATAGGCGATATCCTTATCTGGATCATAGCTTGCTACATCATATGTGTTAATGCTTGTTACTTGTTTTTTAGAAACGATACCACCAGATTGGTGTGCTAAATAATTTAACACTTGTGGGAATGGTGTTGGTGTTGTAATTTTAACAACTTGGTATACGCCAGCTCCATTATTAACAGTTTTTTTATCTTTTGCTAATTGCGTTACGGAAGCAGGGAGGTGTTGAGATAATGCATCGAGCACAGACTGCTCAGAGCCCGCAACTTTTTTCTTTTGTAATTCTGCTAAGTCAGAAACGATTTCGACTGTTTCAATATTTTCGTGAAGACTATATGTGCGATGGTCTGGCACTGATTTGGGATTTTTTGCACGATTTAATGAGAATACAACATCTTCTGCTGAAACTAATTCACCTGTATCAACAGCGGCACCGTCTTTTACAGCAGCGAAGTTAATATCATCACGTAAAATGAAATAATATTCTTGGTTACCTTCAGCAATAGCATGATTGTAAGATAATGATCCATCAGAAACGACGTCGTCTGTATCTGTTAAGTTTACAAGTCGTACATACATATTCGTATTTAATGTATTAATAGAACCATCATTTCCTTTAATAGGATCAAGCGATGTTAACGAACTAATTGTTTGATGTAAAATCAATGGTTCAGTTGCATTTTTAGAAGCGTCATTGAATTCAATGCTTTCCCACACTTGCGCACGGGATTTTGGTAGATGTACTGTTTTTGGATTTACTAATTCAGAGTAAATTCCTTGATATTTATTTGAAATATATAACGGCGCAATATAAGCTTGATCGAATACTAAGCGCTGTTCTAATTCTTTATATTTTGCAGCAGCTTCATCACCTGTCAATGTACTCGCTTCCTCGATGAGTGCATCTAAGCTTGAATCAGATACAATACTATAGTCACCGCCCGTTTTAAATAAACCACGAACAGCATAATCAGGATTTCCTGTTACTGTTGTCCAGCTTGAAAGCGCTAAATCATAATTGCCAGCATCTTTTTGAGCTGAAAATGAACCATAATCAGGTTGAATATTTAGTTTAACGTCAAAGCCATTTTTAACTAGCTGATCACGAACAATATTCATATCTTCCTCAGAAGCGGCCATTCCTAAAACTTCAATTTCTTTTTTACCTTTGCCTTTTGAATCTTTACTACCTTCTACGTCAGTTTTTGTTTGTACGCAGCCTGCTAATGCTAATACTGTAATAAATAAGAAGACAAGTAATTTTTTCATGTAAGAACCTCCATTATTAATTTGATTTTGGATCTAAAGCATCTCGTAACCCATCTCCTAAGAAGTTAAAAGAGAGAACGAGAAGCATAATACAAAGACCTGGGAAAATAGCGACATAGGAATGTGTTTCCAGGTACGTACTACCAACCTTTAGAATATTGCCCCATTCAGGAATATGTGGCTCAATGCCAAGCCCTAAAAAACTTAAACTACTTGTTGAAATCACAGCACCGCCAATGGTTAATGTCGCTTTGACAATCATCGGGGCTAATGAGTTAGGAACAATATGCTTGAAAATGATTGCTGCATCAGATGCTCCTAACGCTCTGGCTGATTCCACGAATTCAAAATTAGAGAGCTGCATGACATTAGCGCGCATAGTACGAGCATATGTTGGAATTGCTCCAACACTTAGTGCGATAATTAAGTTAATGGTATTGGCACCAAATGCTGCGATAATAGCAATTGCTAGTAAAATTCCAGGAATGGCATATAAAATATCAAGACTTCGCATGATTATGTTGTCAGTTGCTCTTCCGTAATAACCTGAAAGTGCTCCAAGCGTACCGCCGATTAATGCAGGTATGATTGTTGAGAAAAGTCCGACAATAAGCGATATTTGTGCACCGAAAACAATACGAGAAAATAAATCACGTCCGTAATTATCGGTGCCTAGTGGATATTCTAACGAAGGTGTTTGTAACAATGCTCCGTAGTTATTTTCAATAGCGAAGTCATAGTCAAATGTCCAAGAACTTGTTACGGACAAAGAAAACATAAATACGATGAAAAATAACCCGAAGACGGCCATCGTATTGCGTGAAATCTTTCCTAAAATATTTTGCCATTTTTCAATTGTAGAAGGATTCGCCTTTCGAGCTTTTTGAATAAGGCTATACCCTAGCAATGTTGCAAATAGGTTGCCAGTCAAAGAGGCAATAAGTAGCAAAATACCAGGTAACAACATCCATTTTGGCGCAGCCTCGGAAGTCACAAATTTTGAACATAGAATTAACATCACGCTATAAAAGAGTGCAAGGAGTAAGAAAAGACCCATTGCTAGTAAAAACGTATCTGTTACGTACGGTTTAAATAAGTTCAGTGCTGAAATACTGATAATAAAAAGCTGAGTGATCAATGCATAAGCTGCAAAAGTATATTCAGCTGTCTTACTTTTTGATATAAGCAAAAAAGCAAAAGTTGTAGAAAAAATATTACCTGAAATGATTGTCAATAACAGTGGATAACCAAGTAATCGAGTGCTTTTTTGTATGCTACTATGGCTTGCTAAATCCTGTTTAATTCGTAAAGTTAGGAAACTAACATAAGCTGTGGTAATTGCATAAATGACGAAAAAGATCAAAACGATTGGTTGCCAGCTTTGACTAGAAAAATTATAGCTATAAGCTAGAAACAATAAAGAAAACAGTAAGGAAAAGACAAATGTAAAATGTGAATTGACATATTCCTGTGTAATCTTCAAAAGTAATTTGACATGTAAGCTGTTTTTCACAGGTGATCCCCCTTTAAGACTTCTTCATTTTCGAGCGAATGCGTGGATCGAAAAAGGCATACAAAATATCGATGAATAAATTAACAATCGAAATTGTAATAGCAATATAGACGACCCCACCAAGGATAGCTGGAATGTCCGGAATAAACTGCTTGTCAACAATATAGCTACCAATCCCACTAATATTGAAAACTTTTTCTGTAACAGATGCCCCACCTAACATCCCACCAAATAGAAGTCCAATCACTGTAATAATAGGAATCATGGCATTGCGAATAGCATGCTTTGAAATCACTTTAAATTCATTCAAGCCTTTAGCTCTCGCTGTAATAATGTAATCCTCATGTATCACCTCGAGCATACTAGATCTTGTCATACGGGCAATGGAAGCCGTAATGGATGTGCCTAAAACAATGACTGGCATTATTAAAGATAGCCAGTTTTGAGGATTATAAGTAGCAGGGAACCATTGTAGCTTTAATGCAAACGTTAAAATAAATAGCAGTCCTTGCCAAAAGCTTGGAATGGATAATCCAATCAAAGCAATAAACATAAATGTATAATCCACATATGAATTCGGACGAACAGCTGATATAATGCCGACCGGAATAGCAATAGCGATAGCCATAAAAAGTGATAGGATAGCTATTTCAAGTGTGACTGGAAATTTGTTGACAATACTATGTGTAATATTTTCTTTCCCTGCAAAGGAAGTACCTAAATCAAATGTGAATAGACCAGATAAAGCATTCCATAACTGAGATAAATATGGCAGATCCAAGCTATGAATATGATTAAAGTTAGTTATTTGCTCAGGCGTTGCCGTAACACCAAGTAAGTTTCTTGCTGGATCGAATGGTGACAAATACAAAATTGTAAAAACTAGTGTCGCGACCCCTACAATAACAATGAAACTTTGTAGTATTCGTTCAAAGACAAATTGCAGAAATGGATTCGCAAACAAGATAAGGACTACATAAAATAACACAGCCGGTATAAAAGTAAGAATCACAAAGTTTTTATTTTTAAGTTGCTGACTAAAAAATTGTAAATAGGATTGGTTTGTTAAACCATCTTTCAATAAATCTTGCTCTATTAACTGCTGAATTTTTTTTTGTGCTAATTTCGAAGCAGTTTCCTGTAATTGTTTTTCTGACAGACATTCATGAAAGAATTTTGCTTTGGCTAATTCTTGTTCAGCAAATTTAACTTGCCATTGTGTAAAGAAATCCTTTTCTTTGTAATACTGACTGCGTTGCACAAAAGCTTGACGGTATTGATGTGAATGTTTTCTTCTCCTATAGGATAAGTATGTAAAAGGGTGTACTAAAATACTTAAAAGAAAGAGTAGCGCATTGTAAAACTTGTGGTGTATGAGCTTTTGATAAACTGAAAAAAAGAATACATACTCCTTAGTTGAAGAATGACTTTTTGAAATATCCATGCATTTCCTCCAGACGTAAGTAAAATAATAGATTGTAAAACACATCAGCACACCATAGTTGCCAACTCATTTTTAGTAAGATTCTACTAAATGAATTGCAGGATGAGAGATTAAATATTATTATATTGTATAATTCCTATTGGTATTGTAAAGTATGGATTATACTCGTAATTAAGTCAATCACAAAAATTACAAAAGGATGGATTGAATGAGTGAAAAGCTTCTAGAAATCAGCAATCTTCGTGTATCTTTTATGACGGGAGAGACAGAATTTGAAGCCGTTAAAGGCGTTAATTTTCATGTAAATAAAGGTGAAACACTCGGAATTGTAGGTGAGTCAGGTAGTGGGAAAAGTGTAACGGCTCGTTCCATTATGCGGCTATTACCATCACCACCTTCTTATCTAAAATCAGGAAATATTTTGTTTAAAGGGCAAGAGATTACTTCATTGAGCGAAAAACAACTGGAGGCAATTCGTGGACAAGATATTAGTATGATTTTTCAAGATCCAATGACATCCACAAATCCAACTATTCGTATTGGTGAACAAGTGGCTGAAAGTTTAATAAAGCATCAGTCGATGTCCAAATCTGAGGCATATAAGCAAACAATAGAATTATTAAAGCTTGTAGGCATTCGAAATGCAGAAGAACGCTATAAACAATATCCGCATGAGTTTTCTGGAGGCATGCGCCAACGTGTTATGATTGCCATGGCACTGGCTTGCCGTCCGTCTTTACTAATCGCAGATGAACCGACTACAGCCCTTGATGTAACTATTCAAGCGCAAATTTTAAAATTAATGCGAGATATGCAAAAAAAGATGGGTACCTCCATCATATTAATTACACATGATTTAGGTGTTGTTGCTGGTATGTGCGATCGTATTATTGTTATGAAGGAAGGAGAGGTTGTTGAGCAAGGTACAACAGAGGCGATCTTTGAAAATGCTCAACATCCATATACTAAAAAACTATTGAATGCTTTACCAAAGCTCCATGAGAAGAAGCAGCCTAAAGCAATTGCAAATGTACAGCTTGGGATAGATAAAAATAAACCATTAATCGAAGTGACGCATCTTTCAAAGGAATTCGCATTAGGTCATGGGAAAAGGGTAAAGGCTGTCAATGATTTATCGTTCCATATATACCCAGGAGAAACATTAGGTTTAGTAGGCGAATCAGGCTCAGGAAAATCAACGACAGGCAGAACTATTTTACAGCTCCATCAGCCTACTAATGGAGAAGTCTTATATCAAGGTGTACCAATTACAAGACTAACGAAAAAACAGCTTAAAGCAATGCGTCGACATATGCAAATTATTTTCCAAGATCCATATTCCTCGTTAAATCCAAGAAAAAAAATAGTAGATATTATTGGGGAAGCTCTAGATATTCATAAACTAGTTAAAACGAATGAAGAACGTCAACAGCGTGTCGAGGAATTACTTGAACTTGTAGGCTTAAACAAAGAACATGCAATGCGTTATCCACATGAATTTTCAGGTGGACAACGACAACGTATTGGCATCGCAAGAGCTTTAGCAGTGGAGCCAAATTTTATTGTTTGTGATGAGCCACTTTCTGCACTTGATGTTTCTATTCAAAAGCAGATTGTAGACTTGTTAAAGGATTTACAGCAGCGTCTTGGATTGACTTACTTATTTATTGCGCATGATTTGTCTATGGTTAAACATATTAGCGATCGTGTAGCAGTTATGTATGGTGGGAAAATTGTAGAGCTTGCAGAAAGTGAGGAGCTGTACGCTAATCCTCTGCATCCATATACACAAGCTTTATTACACTCAATACCAATTCCAGATCCAGCGATAGAAAAGCAAAAATATATGGATACCGAAAATAAGGATATACAAACACACTATGAGATAGAAAATAGTCAGCTTGTTGAAGTATCTCCAAATCATTGGGTTGCTATTGCAACTACATAACTTGAATGTAGTAGCCTGTTATTTTACAATAGAAACATCGTGAAAACTTTAAGGAGTAAAGGATTCTTTTAGAAGCTTTCTTTGGGATGAATAGTTTGAGGACCTACTACATGAAAATGCAAGATATAAAAACGTTAATTACGAGTGGTACAAACATTCTTGCTTTTGATAGATACCAGCCCAAGATAAGTTATGCAATCCCGAATAGAACAAGTTGAACAAAAAACACATGTACACATTATAATTTAGTTAAATAGGGATTTTAGCCATATCTTGTTTAATTATATTTGTACGAAAGTGTACATATTAACTGATGTAGAACCAAGCGTGATTGTAAATATAGCTTAATTATATAGTTATTATGATCTTCGGTTATTGCAACTGAAGATTTTTTTATGAGTAGGGCATACTCTAATCACTATTGAAAAATTCTTCAGCAAATTTTATTTTGATAGTAGTGGACTATAATAGATTTAAATAAAGGATTAATAACTGTTAGAAAAGAGGTATAAAGATGAGTGACAAAGATATTAAGACGTTAATCACTAGCGGAACAATTATTTTGGCTGTTGTATTGTATTTAATTTTCAAATGAATTTTCTGGTCTTCAGTTTATAATTAACTGGGGATTTTTGATTTTATGAATAGGTAGGATGGGAAGGCAATGTTGAAACTTGTAAATAGCTGGAAGAAATCGGTGACAGAGGTATAAGGTTAGTTTATTACGGAAGTATTGTCTAACTTGAATTCTTAAAAAGGGGGTATAGGAAAATAAATAATATATTTTATCTTTAAGAAAGTAGGATATTGATTTGAAAAAATTCTTTTTAGCTTTGTTCTTTTCTACATTGCTTTTAAGTGCATGTACGGAAGAAACTAACACAGATATTATCAAAACTGAAGATATACAAGGAATTGTAGCTTCAACGAAGGAAACTGCTGAAAAGCATGATGTGAGTAAATTTGAAGAATACGAACTACAGGAAATAATCGATGGCGACACAATAAGAATAAAATATAAGGGTAGCTCAGAAAAAGTACGTTTTCTTCTTGTGGATACCCCTGAAACGAATCACGAAACGTTAGGGGAGCAACCTTATGGGCCAGAAGCTAAAGAATTTGTAAAGCAGCTACTAGCTGGTCAAGATAAGGTTTATTTAGAATTTGACGTTTCATATCGTGATAAATATAAAAGGTTACTAGCATATATTTATACTAAAGATGGTATTAGTGTCCAAGAGCAACTATTGAAAAATGGATTAGCTCGCGTGGCATATATTTATAATCCAAATACGAAGCATGTAGATTGGTTTAAATCTATTCAAAAAACTGCACAAAAGGCTGCTATTGGTATTTGGTCAGTTGAAGACTATGTAACGAATCGTGGATACGATAAAGATGTATATTATGCTGCAAGAAAAGAAGGAAAGCAGTCTAACATAAATGAGGAAAAATCGAATACTAATAACAACAAGGAAAGTTGTAAAATCAAAGGAAATATTAACTCCAAAGGCAACAAAATTTTTCATATGCCAGGGCAACGTGACTATGAGAATACAGTAGCAGAGGAGATGTTCTGTACGAAAGAAGAAGCAGAAGCTGCAGGGTTTATTCCTGCGAAGCAATAAATTAGTTTAATTATTTATAGTTATTTTTCAAAAATTAATTATAGAAAGTTTGTCACAAAAAAGTAGTTGTATAATTGTATATTTAAAAATAAAAAGCCTACACCTTTTTTTAAAGTGTAGACTTTTTATTTAGTTTTATACTCAATTACTCACAATTACTTTTTCCAGGGAATAATTTGTCCATCTCTTTTCCACAATTCATATTAATTATTGATAGTGTTGTTATAACTCCCCAGATATTAGATTTAACACCTAATTTAATTATTTTTTCTGCCGCTAATTTAAACTCCTTATCTGCTATTAGGTTCGCAATAGTACTAATAGCAGTTGTGAAACCATAATTATCTTTTAGACCTTTTTCAATACATTTATTTTGTGCTGCTGTATACTCCGCTTTTGGTCTCATCAAATGCCATCCACAAGCAACAGCTCTAGTTCCAATTTCCGGTTTTTCAGAGATGGCGATTTGATTTATCTTAACAAATAAACCCTCGTCCTCTAAAAATTGAATATACTCTTCATAATTATCATATTTTTTTAAGCTGTTTTCAAAAACAGCTCTGTCATAACCTAGGAAATAACCCTTTTCATTAGTAACTACACCTTTGTCAAAAATTAACTCTAAAGAATCTTCTATTAAAGCAAGTTCTTCAAGGTACTCATCATTTTCTTTTGCATTAGTGCTTTCAGTTAGTACTCCAAAGATAGGAAACAGAGCTAATACTAATACCATAAAAATTTTTAAAAACTGACTTCCAACTATTTTATTTTCCATATTATCCCTCCTTATGAATATAATACCGTTTATTTTTTTCCTTTCAAGGAATAATTTATTAAGAAGAAAAATCCAGATAAAAATAATGCAACAATAATTTTTATTAATAGACTTAAATTCGTTTGGATATTAAGAATAAGTAACAACATTAGAAAGAAAAAAATGGATGCCCAAAATACTCTATCTTTGATTATTTTGTTTATACTATTCATTTAAAATCACCTCAACATTAGTATAAAACCCATTATAACCCAATATATACCATAAATGTAATCTACATATTAATTTTGTAAAATTTTAAATAATTTCTGTTTCTTCTTGTATCAAAAAAGCCACAACTGGTTAGATGTGACCTCTCATTGCTTGTTTCCGACATACAGGCACACGCAATCTGTTTATTACTGTAAGACGTTTATTTTGCGTATTTCCGTACGCTTTTTGATATTACTATCATATTACGGATTTTCAATAGATTCAGTCCCTAGATAGTAAGGTACTATTTTAATACATTACTTAGATGATACTTTTTCAGCGTACTGCATCATACGCATAATGTTAGCGTGTTTCATTTTTATATAATTAGTATGATACAGTCACTCATTGTTCGTCTTGTCGAGTGGATTCCAACGATTAAGGATTTAATCAAACGTTTAGTCAATGATCCTTTATTTCGATTCGATTGCGGTTTTCTCGTTTCAGACGTGGTTCCGTCTGAAGCGTCCTATTCGCGTATGATCGACGTCATTAGTCAATCAGATGTACTCAATCACATGCAAGATACATTGATTCAAACGGCCTTTATAGAAGGATTCATTTGTGATGAGCATCTCGCTATAGATGCCACACATTTCGAATCACGCGATGCAGCGAAACCTTCGGAGAAAAAAGAACCTACACCACCCCAAAAACGTGGACGAAAATCAAAAGAAGAACGTGAGGATTGGCTTGCGAAACAAGCAGAAATCGAAGCCAATCAGTCGACTTATGAAAAAGAAATCAAGCATCAACTCGATACACCACTAGAACACTGTGGCAAGATGCGCCCATCGAACCGAATTGGGGTATCAAAAAACAGTGACGGCAAAAATACGTTTAGGTTTGGCTTTAAAGGGCATCTTGTAGTGACAATCAAGAGTCAATATATCGCCTCTCGCCTCAGGATATCTGTCGGATAGTAAAGCGACGATTCCTCTTTTAAAGAAAGTAGAAAACCTATTTCCAGGGCATTTTACGACCACCTATTTTGGATCCCGGGTATGATTTTGAACCCATTTACCGTCAATTACAAGAGTATCAAATGCGTGCAGTAATTCCCTATAAATCCGAGCGACGGAAGGAAGAGGCGAAGTGACGGAAAGAAGAGCCAGGGCGACGGAAAGTAGAGGCGAAGTGACGGAAAGAAATCCGAGCGATGGTAGGAAGAGTCGAAGCGACGGAAAGAAGAGCCAGAGCGATGGAATATCCGCAACGAAGGTAAGTATCTTGGATTTGATTAGTATTTCAGACCGACATGTGTACGTAAACACAGCTACTGTTACGACAGCTTCGATGAAAAGTACCGAACACTAAAATTCACAAGGCTAAAGGAATGTGCAACCTGTCCGTTACGTGATGATTCACTCTGTCAGAAGGTTTTCAAAATCAAGTGTAACAATGATTTACGGAAATTTACGTATCCAGCACGTGGCTCTGAACTATGGAAACAACTTTATAAGGAAAGTACCGCCGTAGAACGTGTGAATGCCTATTTAAAACAATATTTTCAGTTAAACAATGTCCGTCATAGAACAGGAAGAAAGGCCAAACTTCATTTCAACCTGGTGACGTTTATTTATAATGCCTGCAAATTAGCAGTGGATCGGCTAAATGCTTTATTACAATCAGAAACTCAAGCAGCATAATTTTAAAAAACGTAAGTTTTCTTAATAGGAGCAGTCTAAGCTCTTGAAAAATATGATTTATGAAATTGATTCATTTACGATTCGTTTCATAGTCTTCAACTGACCAAATACCAATAGCAGCCTTTTGCGCAGTTTTTTGCGATATTCCAGTTACTTTTTTATACTATCTACAAGGTAAAATTCACCAACCGAACATATTGAAAGTCTTGTCAACAGTTTCATCGATATTTTGGTTACATAACTGAAGTATTCTTCTGTTTAACTTTGAAGTTAAGTATTTTATACGTATTTATTGTTAATTTTACCAAATCTGTCCTGATAAGTTGTTATAATAGCTTTATTAGATTAATAAATCCGATATTTTTTTTGATAAATTATTTTATGAAATGAAGTAGAGGTGAATAGTAGTGAAGCAGGTGTTAGTCATTAAGAATGAACGGTCTTTAGCAAAGAAAATCGTAAGCGGCCTAAATCAAGAAGGCTATTTCATTTTAACACTTCACAATGAAAACAAAGGTTTAAATATAGTATATGAGCAAGATTGGGATATTATCATATTGGATTGGGATTCGTTAAGTGTACCTGGACCGGAAATTTGCAGACAAATACGGGTTGTTAAAACGACACCGATAATCATTGTGACTGGCAATGTGTCCAGCGAGGATTGCATAGCAGGATTACAAGCAGGAGCAGATGATTATATAAGAAAACCATTTGTGAAAGAAGAGTTAGTAGCGAGGATAAAAGTTATATTAAGAAGAGGGGACTGTATCCAGTCAAACGACACTGATTTCTTTCGGTTTAAAGATCTCCTCGTTGATTCATCCCGTAATATCGTGACAAAGGGTGGCGAAAATCTCCCGCTTACTAAACGCGAGTATGATTTACTTGTATTTTTAATCAAGAATAAAAATACAATATTAAGTCGTGAAATGCTTTTGAATCAGGTTTGGGGACATGACGTAGCAGTCAATCCAAATGTAGTGGATTTATATATTGGGTATTTAAGAAAAAAGATAAAGTGCGAGAAGAAAGACCGATATATTCATACAATTCATGGCCGGGGCTATTCAATCAACGAATAGTAAAAAGAAGATAATAGGTAAAGTACCGTTTGTCACAGCAATCAATATGACAAATAATTGAAAAAAAAACGAGTAAAACAGTTTCATCTAGTTTTACTCGTTTTTTTTGTGCTATAAAATCGATAATTCAACAGTTACTGGAGGATATTAAAGAGACGGAAACCATCAAAAGAATACTTCAGGTATTGCTTTTTGTATCCAATACTTAATGTGAAAAATTAACTTTATTTATTATCTTCCTTTTTTCACAAGATTTTCACAGAATTAAAGACTATACTGTTTCACAGAACGGTTAAATGAAAATGATTATCAATAGCAATTGAGAATTGGCTAGCAATTACTAGCCAATTCAATCTAGAGACTTCATCATTTTCAAAATAAATTACATCAAAAGGAGTATATGTATGAAGAAATCAATGTTTTTAAAACTTGTTGGTATTATGGCAGTTTTGACTTTGATGTTAGTAGCTTGTTCAGATTCAAGCAATAAATCTAATCAAGGGTCAAAGTCTAATGAAGATAATGGAAGTAAAGAAGTTGCTAAACCTGCAACAGTTGACATCACTGATGCCCACGGAACTGTTACTGTTCCTGTAAACCCAAAGAATGTAGTTGCTTTGGATAATAGAACTTTTGAAACTTTAGCTGATTGGAAAATTGAACTAGCAGCTGTTCCAAAGGATGTAATGCCTGCAGATTCACCATATGTAACTGATGAATCAGTTCAAAATATTGGAAATCACCGTGAACCAAATCTTGAAATTATAGCGGCTGCAAACCCTGAACTAGTAATCGTCGGTCAAAGATTTGCAGACTATTACGAAGAGATCAAAAAATTAGTGCCAAATGCAGTTGTTATTGATCTTAATGTAGATGTTTCTGAGGAAGCTGCTACACCTGGGGAAAACTTAGTAAATGGACTTAAAAATTCTACAATTGCTTTAGGGCAAATTTTCGATAAAAATGAAGAAGCTAAACAAGTGGTAGCTGATTTTGATAAAGTTATCGAAAATGCTAAATCTGCATATAATGGAAAAGATAAAGTGATGAGTGTTATCGTTGGTGGTGGGGATATTGGTTTTTCAGCTCCTCATTCTGGACGTGTATGGGGACCAATGTATGAAATTTTCGGTTGGGCACCAGCATTAGAAGTTGCCGATTCTACTTCCGATCATAAAGGTGATGAAGTTTCTGTTGAAGCTATTGCACAAAGTAATCCGGATTGGCTTTTCGTATTAGATCGTGATGCTGCAATATCTGGTGAAAAAGATGCAGTTCCTGCTCAGGATGTTATTGCTAACGCACCTGCTCTTCAAAAAACAACTGCTGTTTCTAAAAAACATATTATTTATGCACCTGCAGATACTTACACAAATGAATCAATTCAGACTTATATAGAGTTGTTTGAAAACCTTGCAAATACTTTAGCTAAGTAGTGTAAAGGAGTATAAAAAGTGCTGAAAAATGTAACTTCTAGGGTTGAGATAAATTCTCAACCCCAGTTTTATAACTACAATAAAATATGGACAAGACCTTTTATATTAGCGATGATAGTTGTTATTATTTTAGGCATTATATCACTGTTTACTGGCGTTTATGATATACGTGGACAAGAGGATGGAATGGAGATGTTTTTCATAACTCGTGTTCCGAGAACAGTTGCATTAATGCTTACTGGAGCTGCAATGGCAATGGCAGGACTCGTAATGCAACTGATCACGCAGAATCGTTTTGTTGAACCTACTACTACAGGGACTATTGAATGGTCAGGTTTAGGGCTGCTTTTTGTTTATTTATTATTTCCTGCCCCGACTTTAGTTTTAAGAATGACGGGTGCAATCATTTTTTCTTTTATAGGAACTATGATTTTCTTTTTATTTTTAAGAAGAGTAAAACTTCGTTCGTCGTTAATTGTCCCAATTATTGGATTGATGCTTGGAGCAGTCATTTCTGCAGTGTCCACTTTTTTGGGACTCTTTTTTCAAATGACACAAAGTATTGA
The DNA here is from genome assembly GCF_028674935.1 of Lysinibacillus sp. CNPSo 3705. NCBI lineage: Bacteria > Bacillati > Bacillota > Bacilli > Caryophanales > Bacillaceae > Lysinibacillus > Lysinibacillus sp. CNPSo 3705. The sequence goes on from NZ_JAQZSD010000005.1 coordinate 14,576, forward strand.
AACTTGGTTTGTAGGTTCTTTTGCGCCTGTTCAGGTGGGAAGATATGAATATTTATGGCTAATTGTTATCGTTACTTTGTTTATTTTTCTTTATGCGAATAGATTGACTTTAGCTGGACTAGGAGAAGATGTCGCAACAAGCCTTGGCGTTAATTACAATCGGATTGTTCTTGTTGGGACTGCCCTTATTTCTCTTGCAGTTGGAATAGTTGCAGCTGTTATTGGAAACTTACCTTTCTTGGGCTTAATTGTCCCAAACATTGTTTCAATGTATAGAGGCGATGATCTTAGGAGTAATTTACCTTGGGTATGTTTGATAGGAATGGGGACTGTAACTGCCTGTGACATAATTTCTCGAACAATTATAATGCCTTTTGAAGTACCTGTTTCTTTAATACTTGGAACAGTGGGGTCAGTCGTGTTTATTACCATTTTATTGAGACAAAGAAAACCAAGGAGGCACCGATGAACACATTGGAAATCGATTCTAGCCTTCATAATAAAAATAGATCAGCTAGAGCTTTTCGTTCTAAGAAGGAAGAAAGACGTTATTGGATTTTGCTAATAACATTGATTGCTTTGGGGGTCCTTTCTTCATATGGACTTTTAGTTTATAACAATCCAGTTCCAGTCGATTCACCTTCTTTTATCCCAGTTGTTATGAGAAGGATAGTAGCTCTTATTGCAATGATCATTGCTGCAGTTTGTCAGAGCTTGTCGACGGTTGCTTTCCAAACGATTACGAATAATAGGATTATTACTCCTTCGCTTTTAGGTTTCGAAGCACTTTACTCAACAATTCATACAAGTACAATATTTTTCTTTGGTGCTAGTGCATTGATAAATTTTAGTGGGATTGGATCATTTTTATTTCAAGTTGTTGTGATGGTCTTGATGAGTTTGATTCTTTATGGATGGCTACTTTCTGGTAAATACGGGAATTTACAACTTATGCTTTTAGTTGGAATTATTATTGGCACTGGGCTAAATTCTGTGTCAACGTTCATGAGAAGATTACTTGCGCCTTCTGAATTTGATATTTTACAGGCAAGATTGTTTGGCTCTGTTAATAATGCGGATTCAGCCTATTTTCCGATTGTAATTCCAATGGTAATAATTGTAGCATTATTACTTCTTGCTTATGCTAAGAATCTAAATATATTGTCACTAGGAAAGGATGTTGCTACTTCGTTTGGAGTTAAATATCAATCTAGTGTAATTTATACGCTTGTATTAGTTGCTATTTTGATGTCCATTTCAACAGCTTTGATTGGACCGCTTACTTTCTATGGCTTTTTAGTAGCAACTTTGAGCTATCAGGCTGCTTCAACTTATGATCATAGATATATTTTTCCAATGGCTCTTGCTATAGGATTTTTGATATTAACGAGTGCATACTTTTTGATGTATCATGTATTCCATGCACAAGGTGTAGTTTCAGTTATTATCGAATTATTTGGTGGAATAATATTTTTAACTGTAGTTTTAAGGAAGAGGGCTTTATGATAAAAATTGATAATGTTAAAAAGTTCTATACTGATAAGGTAAAAATAGGACCTTTGGATATCGAAATACCAAAAGCGGGTTTTACTTCTTTAATTGGACCAAATGGTGCTGGAAAGTCTACGACACTGTTGATGATTGGAAGACTTTTGGATATGGAGGAAGGTCAAATTCAGGTGGCAAATATGGATATTTCCGGATCCAAATCAAAAGATTTAGCAAAAATTTTGACTATATTGCGGCAAGAAAATCATTTCGTAACGAGGCTTACTATTAGACAACTAGTTGGATTTGGACGTTTTCCTTATTCAAAGGGAAGATTAACTATAGAGGATGAGGTTATTATTTCTAAATATATCGATTTTTTAGACTTAACTGATTTAGAGAATAGATATTTAGATGAGCTTTCTGGTGGTCAAAGACAAAGGGCATATGTAGCGATGGTTTTGTGCCAAGAGACTGAATATGTACTTTTGGACGAGCCTCTAAATAACCTTGATGTTGCTCGTTCTGTTCAAATGATGGAGCATTTGAGACGTGCGGCTAATGAATTCGGAAGAACAATTTTGACTGTTATGCATGATATAAATTTTGCAGCCAAATATTCTGATAGAATATGTGCTATGAAAGATGGACAAATTGCCGCTTTTGGAACAGTAGAAGAGGTTATGGATTCGAAAATTTTGACAGATATTTTCGAAACAAAAATAGAAATTATCGAAGGTCCTTATGGGCCACTCGCTGTTTATTAGTTACGAAATTTTAATAAGAAGCATCTCAAAAAATGAGTATGCTAAAAAACAAATAGAAAATTAAATTATTTGCTGTAGCTTGCACAGATCATAGCAGCTACTCTAGTTGAAAGTTGCTGCCTGTATTTTACAGACAGCAACTTTTTCAAATGCCATTCTCTCGATAATGAATGGAAGTATGTCATAACGATGATCTTAATATACGCTGACGCTTTCAAGGAGTAATTTTAAAAAGGATTATAAAACTAAAATAACCTAATATTGACAATTGCTCGACCGTATAGTATCATTTTCATTCTTATTCGTTGCAAGAAAGGTGGATTGCCTGTGTTAATTGAAAGTGTAATAGACCACATATCAAGCCTTAAAGGGTATTCATCTATAAAAAAATCGAGAAAGGATACTCACCAGATAAAAAATACATAGTTACCGTTGGCCAAAATCAATACTTTATACGATTATCTGACATACAATATCACAAAAAACGAACTATCGAACTTTCATTGCTTCAAGCATTAGAAAAACACGGTGTACAAACACATAAAGCTATAGAATATACTTTATTGAGGATACCCTGCTGATGAATTCATTTCGAATCTTTCTGATGTGGAGCAATTTAATATAGGTCTTGCTGCCGGGAAAGAATTAAGAAAAATTCATCAACTACAGGCCCATGCGCCGCAAACGATACTCTGGGAAGAAGCCCAAAGAAAGAAATTCAGCTTTTATTTAAATAAATATAAAAAAGGTAGCTATCAACTGCCAAAAGAGCATAAAATACTAAACTTTATTGAAAACAATTTCCATATTCTTGAAGATCGACCTATAACCTTACTCCATGATGATTTTCATCTGGGCCATATCATCGTTTTAAATAACACATTTAATGGCGTAATTGATTTTAATGGCTATGATTTTGGTGACCCCTATCATGATTTTTATAATCTTTCTTTATTTAGCAGAAGACATAGTATCCCATTTTGTATTGGACAAATAAATGGTTATTTTACAGAATCTCCAGACGATACATTTTGGCGAATATATGCCCTTTATGCAGCGATGAATATCATCTCTACAATTGTGTGGACGAAAAGATATGATGAACAATCTTTTGATGATGCATTGCAAAGAATCCATCTCATTTTAGCAGATCATGATTATTTTAATTTGGATCAACCATTATGGTATAAGTCCATACCTATTGATAATGTTACTAGTTTATAAACGGTGATGTTTGCTATTGTGTATTATTATTTATTAAATTTAGTTCAGTTTTACTGAAGAAGGTTTTCGGATAGCTTTATAGAATTAAATTTTGGGGATGTAAAAGGGGGGAACGAAATGAGGGGGCCAATTGTTAATCTTAGTGATTATAATCTTAATTGGGAAAAAGAATTTGAATATGAGAAAAAAACAATTGTTGATGTTATAGGTGATAAAGTTGTGGGAATTGAACATATTGGAAGCACTTCTATAAAGGGATTGGAAGCGAAACCAATAATTGATATTATTTTGGGCGTGCAAGATTTAGATGAAGTATCCAACTTTGTTATTCCTCTTAGTGAAATTGAATATGAATATGTTCATAAACCTGAGTTTAAAGATAGAAGATTTTTTAGGAAGGGATTATGGGGACAGGGTACTTGTCATCTGCATATCTGTGAAATTAACAGCAGCGAGTGGATTGAAAAATTATTGTTTCGAGATTATCTTAGGTTACACCCCCATGTAGCTAAAGAGTATGCTTCATTAAAAAAAGAACTTGCTTCAAAATATAAGTACGATAGATCAATATATACAAAGAAGAAAGAACCGTTTATCAAAACTATTATAGAAATAGCTATGAAGGAACAGAAGAAAGGTTCCTGACAAACTTCTCAATATACGGGTCTATAACTGTGATACATAGAAATGTGTACGTCACCAAATTGTGAGGTTAGATGTGGGTGAGTAAGACTAGCTAATATGATATCAGAAGTGTTGATATGAGCGATAGAAAGCGAATAAAAGGAGATTGAAAAAACGATCTTTTAAAAAGTTAAATTTTGATGGGGAGGAAATTTGATGGATTACGTTTATCATATGATACCTAAAAAAATGACGGGTGAGGCTCTTATTTCCCTTAACGAGATAAAATTGATAGATCCCGAACTATATAAAACTTACTCAAAAAAGTATTCTGACCATCCAGAAAGATCAAGCTTATTCTTGAAAAGAATCCCTAAATTAAATTGTTTATGGAATGATGTGATTTTTTTATTACCACTTCACCCTTACTATGTTTACGAAGCATTACATTCTCTTGGAGTAAGTATAAAAAAAGATTTGATGTTTTATGAAATACCAACGGAAAGATTGATGAAAAATAAAAATGCTGTGTATTTCTATAATAAAGAGAATTATAGAGGTCCTGCTTCGGATATACCTGATGAAGAAATTCAAGTCATTGATATCATTTCATATCCAGAATGTTCAGCTTTACCATCAGACGCTTTAGCCTACTTCACAGAACAACATAAAAAGGGAGTAAACTTTGGGATGTTTGCACATATTCCTCATATTTTAAGTTTAGGAAACATTAATATTAAAGGTGTAAATATGATTAATTGGATTTCGGAGAAGATACTTGGGGTTATTTTAAACTTCGATATAAACGAATGGAAATGATATGGGATTCTTTTCATAACGAATGATAAGTACAATCAGCTTCTTCAACTAACAGAGTGCTTTATTTCAATAAGGAGTAGAGTCTTTTTACTTAAAAACTAATGACGAAGTTTAGTCGAATAAGAAGCATATATGGTGATATTTAAGTGAAAATATGGAGGGAATTATGAGCGATTCTATTAATTATAAAATATGGACTGTTTGTATGATTCAAAGTGAAGAGAAGGTGTTACTTCTGGATAGACAGCACGACAATTTTAAAGGATTTATCCCACCGGGTGGTAAAGTTGAGTTTCCTGAAAGTATTGTAGAGAGTGCTATCAGAGAAGTAAAAGAAGAAACTGGATTAGAAGTTAGAAACCTTACTTATAAAGGGCTTTATGAATATGTTAATCCAGTCGCTAAAGATAGATATATGATATTTAATTACATAACAAAGGATTTCGAGGGTGAACTCTTGGAAGATGCTCCAGAGGGGAAAGCTGTTTGGGTAGATATAGAAAGCGCTTATAAACTTCCCATGCAGACATCGATACGTAGAAGATTTCCTTTATTTTTTAAAGATGGAACATTTGAGATTCAAGTTGAATGGAACCACGAAGAAAATAAAGAAGGGAAAGTTACAATACGTAGCACATAAAAAAGTAAAAAATGACTTCCCACCAGATTTTATATGGACAAGTACGTTAAAAAGAGCACGCGAAACCGCCGAAACATTAGGAGCAGCTATTGGATGCCCAGTGCAATTGGAAGAAGAATTAATGGAGTTTAATAATGGTGTACAAGCTGGATTATCCTTTGAAGAAGCCAAAAAGTATCCAGAGCCAAAATTTTTTCATGACCGTTTTGAAAATGGAGAATCATTCATAGAATTTCGAATGAGGATTGAAACGATATTTTCTAAGATTGTGGCAAGAAATAAATATGAACGCATTGCGATTGTTGCTCATGGCGGGGTAATTAATAATATATTACGTTCTTTTTACCAAATGCCAATCAACATGGATTATTATTTTAAAATCGGAGATACAGGAATTAGTTTAATTGAACTTACTGATAAGGAAAAGATAATTCATTTTATAAATGATACGAATCATTTAGAGAATATATAGGATAACTTTCTTAATTGTTCAACTTTTTAAGAAAACACACTATTTAATAGAATCCCACCGTTAAATTTAAAACGGTGGGATTTTATAACGAAAATCAACGTCTACAGTATATTTTTAATCAACTTTTATTTCAACGCTATAGGAGGACATTTATTTGAGGACAGATATAGATAATTGGGAATCGATCACCGTAACAGAAATTTATAAGCTCTTTTCTAGTATTCCAATTAAATGGGGTATTGCAGGGGGATGGGCTTTAGATTTACATTTAGGCAAACAGTCAAGGGTACATGATGATATAGATGTAATAATACTTCGGGAGGAACAATTGACTGCCTATAATTATTTGTCAGGTGATTGGGTGTTATACAAAGCAGAGAATGGGAAACTTGTTCCTTGGCAAGAAGGCAAGTTTTTAAAAACGACAAATGATATCTGGGCTACTAAAAGCAGTAGTTCTCCATGGGCTTTTCAAATTATGTTAGTAGAAACAGAGCAACAATCCTGGATATACAGGAGAGAAAAATCTATTCGAAGAAGATTAGAGGAAATATTTTTAAGAACAGATGATGAGATACCTTATCTGAGACCCGAGATTCAACTCCTTTATAAAGGTGGTAGCTCAAAGATTAGAGAAAAAGATTTTAAAGATTTACAAACTATGCTGCCATATTTATTGCCTGAACAAAGGGATTGGTTAAAAACGTCTTTGAAAAGACAATTTCCAACTGGTCATTCGTGGCTTGATTATATATAAGTGTGAAATATTAAACGCTGAAATGTACAAAAATGCTTGTTTAACCAAGTACATTTTTGATTCCCTTTGTATATTACAACTATGGAGTGGTGAGCATGATAGCCTCGATCGGAAGCTAACCATTGATGTAGCATGCGAGTAGAGGCTCCGTGTCAAGTTGTAAATATTCACGAATTTGTATAGAAACGTAGTTAATCAGCGAATGTGTACATGATTATATGAGCAAAAATGTACATTGTTATTTTGACATTTACATTGAACCATACTCATTAGGGAACAAATCGCTAATTATACTCTGGCTGACCTTATAATACGCAGGGTGCTTTACTTGAAGACAGACCATTGAGCAGCTTGGACAGCTCTTTTTTTATTGTACTAACGGTGAAGATTAGTTGATATTTTAATATCCTTTTTTTAATAGTATTATGTAATGGTATAAATAAATATTTTTTAAGAGAATTAAAATTTTATTCAAAAAAAAGGATTTATCCTAAAAGGAGTGTTTTTATAAAAATATTAGGTTTATTTATAGGTATAGTACTTATCATAATAGGATTTTTTATAATTCCTATTGGCTTTATCCAATTAAAAGATGAATTAGGGGATTATAGTGATAAGCCAATTTATAAAAGAATTTTTGTTTATACTATTGAAATTTTTAGTTTCTTAAACCTTAGTAACTTCATTGGTTGGTTATTGGGTATAGGGTTTTTACTAGTTATTTCAGGTTTCTATTTTGTAATTTTATTTTTTTCTAAATTATAATACTATTTATGGAAATTAATTAGTAAAGGAAAGGAAAAGTTAAATCGTTTCCGCCCAAACATCTTAGAAGTGACGCTGGTGACATTACACTTTCAATCGCATAAATCACCACAACCGTAAACTACAATTAAAATAACAAAACCAATGACACAGATTGTAATAAAAATCATCCATACTTTCATTAGGGTAACTAAACAGCCTTTGCTATTTCTATAAATATAGAATCCTACGATATTCATCGTTAATACATATATTACAAATATTATTAATTTCACACTCAAATTTCTATCTCCTATTAATTAGAACCATACCCATGAATACCGTATATTTTATATATCTTACATGCAAAATTAATAGGATTCAATTTCTTATACTTATCGTAATGGTTCCATCCTTTAGTAACACCAGTAGCAAGGCTGGCTGGGACTTAGATCTCGAAAATAAGCGAAGTTATAATACTACTTGGGGATAATGGGGTTTACTGGTGATACGTTGTAGGAGGAGAAAAAATGAACCCAGTAGTTGTTATTGATGTAACTAAAGATAAAATAAAGTACAAGCTTTTAAGAGAATGGAAAGTCGTGTGTGGAAATTTTCTAATTATGCATAATCGTGAAGAGTTAGACAAGTTTATAGGATTTATAGGAGAGATTATGCCGAACAGGGAGTAGGCCAGTGTTGGTTTAGTTGAATATGGTTCTTTTAATTGGTGAATCTTTTTTATAAAAATTTCATACTTAGTTAGAACAATTGACACCATTTTAGTCATCGAATACTTCTTGAAGTGGGAGACTGCAACTGAATAAAAATAAATATCTATTGGATTACTGTTGACAATTCAATTGATAATGATTATCATTATCGTATAAAGAATATTCCTCGGCTACAATACAGTGTAGAGAGGATGAACTTTAGCTACTTTTCTCCAGAGGTTTGCTAGTTCATGATTACGAACCTGAAACCCCCCTTATATTTCAGGAACGTGAAAATTTCAGACGACTCACCTATGATAGGTAAGTCGTTTTTTTATGTACTTGAGCGGCTCGAAATCTAACAGATTTAAAAGACATAGATTGGTTATCAATTGAAGATTTAAGAATACTTAAAAGGGAGCAGTGGGCTCAAAGGTTTTAGCTAATGTTATTTTAATTTTTTTAAAATCTGAAAAACGTGACGCTTGTAATCAAACTACTTTTTTATCTAGATAAGTCTTCAAAAGTAATATCATAATGAGTTTGCTTCATTGCTTCATTAGAAAAAATCCATTTACTGATCCGTAAATGGATTTTTTCGTGCTTTCATAATGGACGTAATAAATGGGGCAAGCCCAAACAACTAAAACAGAAGTAGTGACCGACTAAGTGCAAGAGTGTTCGTGGTAACCTGAATCTGAAGGAAGCAGGCAGCAAATTTCAATTTCTATAATCATTGGGCTTGCAAAACATTCGCTCTTTGTATATATTGTATATAAAGTATATAAACAATATTCTAACTGGTTTGAATAACTTAATGAAAATGCACATGGGAGGAAAATGATATATGAAATGGAAACGTCTTATGCTCGCTGGATGGTCAACATTAGTTGCTAGTTTGTTCTTAGCGTCTCTTTCCGGTGAAGTTTCTGCACAGTTGTTCGACGCATCAAGATATTCTCAATATTTTATCCAAGGTCTTGTGATGAGCGGGCTAGTAGTGCCTATTATTTTGTATTTATATAAGCATGTTTATCGGATGATAGGAGTTAAACCTAAGGTGCCGGTATATTCTTGGAAAAGGCTAAATCACTTTATTACTGGGGTTCTCTTGGCAAGTGCACTGGCTTCATTGGGATTCATTATAGCCAGTCTTCAAGGGTGGATAGTCATTGAAGACTGGCATACACCTAATCAGTGGTTTGGTGCGCTACTAATCAATATTTTATTTGCTATTTTTTATGAAGCTTTGCCAGAGGAATTGGGATTGCGAGGTATGCTATATGATGTCTTACGTCATAGATTTGCCGCTTGGCTATCAGTATTATTTCAAACCTTACTCTTTGTATCTGTCTCTGTAGCGGTTACCCTGATTCAAGCGCTCGTTGGATTTACACCAGGAGTATCCATTAACATCTTTTATATCATATTAATTTTTTGCTTTGGAATTTGTTTGCAATTGCTCCGTTTGTGGACCGGAAGTCTCTGGACCTCGATTGGCTTTCACTTCACATACTTAGAAATCATGAGGTTTGCTATCTCTCCATATCAATATGGCGTACCACCAATCATAACCTACCACGAATCAGTGCCTGGAATCGGCCTCTTAATCTCTATTTGTATGATGATTATTGGGGGCATCATTGTATCACTCGTTATACTAGGTGCGAAGCGTTTTATATGGAAAAGTACATAATTTGAACCAAACGCTTCATAGATTAGTTGATTCAAATGTTTAATAATCGCAGCATAAAATAAAAAAGTCGATTCCATATTGTACTGGGAATCGACTTTTTAGTTGCATAGACTATTTTTTTTGGCTGAACGTCTAACTAAAGTGCAGAAGATATTTTGTTGTCTTTAATTCTATTCCTAAAATAGGAAACTCATTGTGTGCTTATTTTGCATCTTTTGTCCATTCTGAAACTTTATCTTCATTGTCTTTAATCCATTTTTTTGCGGCCTCTTTAGGATCAGCGCCTTTCATAATATCAAACATAACACTTTCAATATCTTCCGGAGTCCAGTGGAAGTTTTTAAGAACACTATACACGCCCGGATTATCTTCTTTCAATCCTTTACGTGCAAATGTCCCAATATATTCTTCGGCTCCGTATATACCTTTAGGATCGTCTAAATATTTTAAATCAAATGCGTTAAATTTCCAATGTGGAGACCAACCAGTAACGATGATTTCTTCTTTTTTCGCAATGGCTTGAGTAAGTGCTGCTGTCATTGCGCCTCCAGATGAGGTAACTACATTCCAGCCTTCAAGATTACTATATTCTTTATAAGCATTTTCCGTAGTTGCTGTCATATTTGCTCCTGGATCAATGCCAGTAATCGTTTTACCAGCTTCATCTGTTAAATCCTCGATAGAATTTACATCCATATAACTAGGAACAACTAAGCCAATTTTTGCACCTGAAAGGTTTTCTCCTAAATCTACTATTTTATCTTTGTACTTCTCAACTTGTGGGGCATGTGTTTGTGGTAACCAAGCTGACACCATACCGTCAACCTCTCCTTTTGCAAGAGCTTCCCACATAATTCCGTTATCTAGTGGTGTTAGTGTTACATCATATCCTAAATCCTCTAGAACTTGTCCTACTACGTTCGTAGAGGCAATTTCAGTATCCCACTCAACATAGGCTAAGTTCACTTCATTTTTTTCTTTATTTTTCGTGCCCTCACCATCTGAGCTACAAGCACTTAATACGAACATTAATGCTAAAGCCAATCCTATCTTCAAAAATTTACCGACTCTCATAAAATCTCCCTCTCTTTATTATAGGATGAGATATATTTAAATATTAACAAGTAACAACTTAAAGTTATCAGAAGGTTGTTACTTTTGTCAAATTGGCTTATTTTGTAAAATGAAAATCTTAAATGGAGATTCGAGATAGGGCAAGAAAAAAGTTCATGTTTAAGAGCCGTTGAATCTTTAATTTAAGGCTGTCGTAAGACTCACTTTAGATTTGAGAAAGGTAAATTCATTAATGTTTTAGTTGAACAGAAATTAAAAGACTTGAACGGAGATGATTTTTTCCATGAATACATCGGCTATTGTGCAAACACAAAATCTTACCAAAAAGTATGGATCTATCCATTTAGTAAATAAAGTAGATCTTTATGTTCAGGAAGGAGAGATTTATGGATTTTTGGGCCCGAATGGTGCTGGAAAAACAACAACGCTAAAAATGCTACTCGGACTCATTAAGCCTTCTGAAGCGACAATCCATATATTTGGGGAAAGTTTAAACAAACGTCGGTCATCCATTTTACAACGTACGGGATCCTTGATCGAATCTCCTATGTTAGAAATACAAAAAGCCATTGAAAATGTCAATGTCGTAATAGAGTCATCTAATCAGTCGAATGATATAGCAAAGAGCATTTCAAAAACTTTACAAGAAATACAGCATGTAGCAAAGTCATTCGTTGAAACCGTAAATAAGCACTCCGTTCAAAACATAGATGAACAAAAATTTTATTCCTTCATATCCTATGTGAGAATGGATTTTACGTTATTGAGGAGGAAAAGAATGCATTGGATAGCCATCATTCTTATTGGGATAGCTGCCAACTTAGATAATTTAGGAATTGGTCTCGCCTATGGTATTAAGCGAGTGAAAATACCCATATTATCCAATGCGGTAATTGCTCTAATTTCAATGATCGTCACATACGCTGCAGTAACAGCTGGAAGCGTAGTTATTAATTTTATCTCTCCGGATTTCGCAAATTTAATAGGGAGTCTTTTACTTTGTGCGATTGGGATATGGACTTTATTATCTAGTCGCTTTTCTAAACAAGGAATATTGGGAAATCCTGAAGTATTTGATGAGGATAAAAATTATATAATTTCAATTCGAGAAGCAATGACGCTCGGCTTTGTCTTATCAGCCAACTGTTTAGCAGGAGGAATAGCACTTGGGGCCAATGGTATTTCTGCGATATGGACAGTTATTTCTATCGGTGTCTTTTCGTTCATCACAGTAGGAGCTGGGGTTCATTTTGGAGTCTTACTGACAAAGACTTTTATTGGAAAACACTCAACCGCTATTTCAGGGTGGCTACTTATTCTTATAGCGATTATTGAAATAGTTTCTTAAATATACTAGCTGTCTAGTTGGGATGAATAAATAGAAAAGGGCATTTTAATTAAAAATATAGGAAATATCACATATTATTTACGTGATATTTCTTTTTTTGAAGGTAATTTGACATATTGAGGACGAATTTGGTTTCGTTATTGACATACACTGGCATAAACGATTATTCTTGGTAATGAGGGTATAAATGAGAATGATTTTCGTTTTCAATAAATTACTTTCAATTATTTTTCAGAGGAGGCGTACAACACATGAAGAAATTAATGATGTTCGTCATGCTTGCAACTTTCTTTGTTTGTAACTTTGCGTTACCACAAGCATCTGCTCAACTAGCTGACGGTACACATTCGATAAAATATCAGGTCAATAAACCTGAGAGCAACTCTGTATCCATTGCCAATGATTATTTTTTAAAACCAGCAAAGGTCACATTGAAAAATGGGACAGCTACTGTTCAAATTACATTAAAAAATAGTGCATGGATCACAAAATTCCAACCGCCTGGTGGAGCAACTGTAGTAAGCGAAGATAAAGCAGCAGATACTCGTACTGTACAATTTACAGTTAAAGATTTAACGAAACCTGTTATAACTTCTATGAAAATTGATATTGACGATATTAGTTATCACCATGAATACAGCGTTTCATTAGTATTTGATGCAGCAACTGGAGGAAGCACTACTACAGCATCTGATTCGAAAACTACTAATGCACCAACAAATTCTTCTGAAAGTCATGTGCCGAATCCACAAACAAGTGATGTTACACCGTATTTATTAATTGTGGCATTAGTTGGATCAGCATTTTTACTTTATAGAAAAAAAATACAAACAAAAACGGAGGGTCAATAATGGCTAAAAAACAACAATCACGTGCAACAAAAATAGTACTAGCTTCATTGCTAGCAGCATCGCTTTCAGCACCATCATTTGCATCTGCAAAGGTAGCTGAAGTAACGACTACAAATACTGAAGTAAAAGTAGGGGCAATTAAATCAGAAAATGTTGATACTGTAGTAGATTTCCACATCTTTAAGCCTGGTACAACAGAACCCCAACCTGCAATTAGCGCTCATCTTGTTACAACAGGCACAATCGTTGAGAAGGATGGAAAATTTGAGGCAAAATTAACGGTAGCAGCAAAATCTGCTCCAATGATCGCAGGTTTACAAACAAAGCAAGGTGATAAGTTAGTAGATGCTACTGAAGTTAAAAATGCAAATGGCACAATTACATACAGTTTCCCAGTTGTAGCTGGTGAAGTATTACAAGCGAAAATTCACGTTGTCGTAGCTTCAGCTAATATGGACAAGTGGTATGATTTTGATTTAAAAGTAGTAGAAAATACTACGGAAGAAAACAGTAAATCTGAAGAGATTAAAGAAGACGTTAAAGTAAATGAAGTGGCTGTCACTGTTTACAAAAACGGTACTTCTGAAGAATCTATTATGAAGCAATATATTCAACCAAAAGTAGGCGTATCAGTAGTAGATGGTAAAAACGTAGTTACTATGACATTCCCTCAAGGTCAATATGTTAAAGGATTCAAAGTGGAGGGAAAAGAAGCAACTTTAGTAAGTCAAGACGATACAACAAATACTAGTAAGTACTCATTTGAAGTGGCAGACTTAAAGAAACTTGTAAATGCTCAGCTACATATTGTTGTGAATGAGCCAGAAAAAGGCGTGAACTATGATTCAAACCATCAAGTACAATTTAGCTTTGCTGTCGAAGGCGCAGTGAAACCAGTAGTGAATCCGTTTAAAGATATTAGTAATGACGGTAATAAAGAGGCAATCTTAGCATTATACAGTAAGGGAATTGTTAAGGGGCAAGATAATTTTAAACCATATGACAATATTACACGCTCTCAATTTGCGTTAATGATTGCACGTTCATTAAACTTATCTTCTACAACAAATGCTGGCTTTAAAGATACAGCGAAACTTGATACAGAACGTGTACAAGCAATCAATGCCTTAGCTGAGGCTAGAATAGTCGTAAAGGCAGAGAACTTTAATCCAAATGGAACACTTACTCGACAACAAGCAGCAGTGATGATTTACCGTGCAGTAGCACATGTTGCAGGAAAAGAAATGAATTACGGTGATCCAAGCTTATCTTATTATGCTGATGGTGCAACTGTTACAAGTGAAGAAGCAAAAAAAGCCTTTGCGTTCCTATATGCAGGTAAAATCATGACTGGATCTGTAAATGCGAATGGCAAAACTGTTATTAATGCAAGCAGTCCATTAAAACGCACACAAATGGCAAAAATTTTAAATGGCTCATTACAATACATGAATAAATAGTACGGTTACAGCCACAGCCACTTCCTTTCTCACATATTTGAGGAAGGAAGTTACTGTGCTCTTAAAGAGTTTGGAGGAATTTACAAGTGATTAGCAATAGAAAAATAGTTCAAGTATTCGTTTTGAGTACTTTTTTACTGATGCTTTTCCCTCCGTGGCTTCAGGCAAAAGCTGAAGAATCTGTATTAGAAAATGGGAGCTACCAAGTTGAACTAAGTTTTTCATCTCTAGATGGAGGGAAAGACAATATTTTTAGCGAAATGGCGACGATTGATGTAAAGAACGGTCAATTTAGCTTAAATTTGGCTATAAAGAAGCCATTGCGTATAAGAGATTTACATATCGAACAGCAGGAAAATGAGCTTTCGTCAAACGTTCAGACTGAAAGTTTAGTTCAATTTGATGTCAAGGATTTACATCGGCCTCTTATCATTAAAGGTGAGGTAGCATTTTCATCCTCTGAGGAATATGTCCCTTTTTCCAAGGAGCTTCAATTACAGTTAACAACCCTTTCAACAATTGTGCAAAAGGATGAGGAAGTTATTCCAAAAAACGAAATTGACGACTCTATTTCACAAGAAATCTATGATAAGGAATGGTCAATGAATTACGTATTATTAGTAGATGGAAAAAACGAACAATCCATTATGAATACATATGTAAACCCTGTTGCAGAAATAAAAGAAAAAAACGGCAAATATTATGCTCACATGACAATTTTAAAATCTAATTGGATAACAGGCTTAACTGTAGATCAACAAGGAAAACAGGTAGAGCCGAAGTTTATTTCACTTGTAAACAATGCTAGAGTTGTTGAATTTGAAATTAATAATTTTGAAAAGCCAATACGAATGTGGGTTAAAGTTGATATACCTGAGATGTCTTATCATCATCAATATTTCGTAAATCTAAAATTTGATCAACAGCAAGTAGCGCAGTTTTTAAGCAAGCCCACTGTAATAGCACCCTCTACACAAGTAGCTAGTGAAGAGCAACCTGTTATTGTTAAAGAGAAAGTCAAAAAGGCACCAGTGGAAACACAACAGGAGCCTGTAAAGCCGACTCAGTTCTCACGGCCACTGCCATCATTCCAGTCAACTGTAACTGTGCCTAAGGAAGAGCGGTTAGCATTTGATCGTACACTTGACGCACCTATTGAAGATAAAGACGACGCCGAGAAAGCTGATGTTAAAGAGGAGACTATTGAAAAAGTTGCGAAGGATTCAAAAGTCGATCAGCAGCTTGCTCAGCTGAATATTGTGAAGATAGTGTTGCTAGTAGTAATTTGTATTTTATCGGGCTGGTCACTCGTTCGCCGTTTTAAAAATGCAAAAAAAGATGCGACTGAACAGAAATAAATAGGAGATGACTTTATGCAAAAGAATTGGAAATGTTGGTTGCTCATAATGGCGATGATGTCATTACTTTTGGTAGTCGTCGGCTGCAGTAATGGAAGTAAGCAAGAAAAGACAGAGACACCAACGGGAAAAGCACAGCCATCAACTGAAGCAACTGATGCGAATGAACATCGTATTATTGCAGGAACGGTTGTTATTGCAGATATTCTAGATAAGCTTGAGTTGGACGCTATAGCAGTGCCTGAAACAGAAAAAACATTAGCAAAACGTTTCGATAAACTGCCTACGATCGGTAATGCAATGGAGCCAGATATGGAGATTGTTAAATCATTAAATCCAACTGATGTGTTATCAGTTTCAACGTTAGAGTATGATTTACAAGATAAATTCGAGCAGTTAAAAATTCCGGTTAATTTTTTAAACTTTCAAAGTGTTGATGCCATGCTTTCCGAGATTAAAACACTTGGCGAACGCTATAATCGCGTAGAACAAGCCGAGAAGCTAGTGAATGGATTACAAAAAGGTATTGATGCTGTACAAACAGTTGCAAAGAACAAAGAGGGGCCTCGTGTATTAATCTTACTTGGTATTCCAGGAAGTTATTTAGTTGCAACTGAAAATTCCTATGCGGGAGACCTTGTGAAACGTGCGGGCGGTATTAATGTAATGGAAGGGCAGGACGCTGAATACTTATCTTCGAATACCGAGTACTTGCATAATAGTAACCCTGATATTATTTTACGACTATCACACGGTATGCCAGATGAAGTTGTAAAAATGTTTGATGAGGAATTTAAAACGAATGATATTTGGAAGCATTTTAACGCAGTGAAAAACGGCAAAGTATATGATTTGGAGGAAGAATTATTCGGTACTACAGCTTCTTTACAAGTGCCACAGGCTTTAGGACAGCTAATGGAAATCTTCTATCGTAAATAAAACAAGCAAAGCCTTGCTTTTCTATTATTTCTATTAAGCCTTATGCCGAGGCATAATTGGAGAAGTTGTGGATGTACATGTAACATGATGGAATTTGAAAAGAAAAAGGAAGTCCGGTATGACAAAAAAAATTGTAAGCTTTTCAATTGTAATTGTATTATTACTTGTCTCAGCAGTTTATGCCGCAACGACAGGTAGCATTAAAATGGGCTTTTTTGAATTTATAGGTGCAGTTTTTGATGAAGGAAATAGTCAAATGGAGGCAAT
This sequence comes from Lysinibacillus sp. CNPSo 3705, assembly GCF_028674935.1. Classification (NCBI taxonomy): domain Bacteria; kingdom Bacillati; phylum Bacillota; class Bacilli; order Caryophanales; family Bacillaceae; genus Lysinibacillus; species Lysinibacillus sp. CNPSo 3705. Next base: position 31,817 of record NZ_JAQZSD010000005.1, read on the forward strand.
CCGAGATTTACGGTTTCCACGAATCATTGTAGCGTTGTTTGCTGGTGCAGCACTTTCTGTTTCAGGGGTACTATTACAATCAGTTATGCGTAATCCATTAGCGGATGCCGGGGTTATTGGGATATCTTCAGGAGCGGCATTTGTCCAGCTCTTTATTATTTCCTTCTTTCCAGCATTATTTTTTATGACACCTATATTAGCATTTATGGGCGGGGCATTTGCCTGCGCACTCGTCTTTGCGTTGTCATGGAAGTCAGGCTTAAGTCCATTGAAACTTATTTTAGTCGGAATCGCTATTAATGCAATGTTCACTGGGTTAACAGAGGCTTTCATTAGTTTAGGCGGTTCATTGAATACTTCAGCTTCCAGCGTTGTAGGCTCAAACTTAACGATGCGTACGTGGAAGGACGTATCAACAATTGTTACTTATGGTACTGTCGGATTAATAGCCGCCTTTGCATTATATAGTTGGTGTAATCTCCTCGTATTACAAGACAAAACAGCAAAAAGTCTAGGCTTTCCTATAGCTCGGGCTCGTCTAGTAATAGCCGCTGTTGCGGTACTATTATCAGCTGTTTCTGTTGTTGTAGCAGGAGTTATCTCGTTCGTCGGTCTGTTAGTACCACATATTTCTCGTCGCATTGTTGGACACGATCATAAGGTGCTCATACCTTTTACAGCATTAGCTGGCGCTTTACTAATATTAGTGGCAGATACGATTGGTCGCACCATTGCTGTACCGCTTGAAATTCCAGCATCCACCATTATGGCGATTATCGGTGGACCATTTTTAATATTCCTATTACGAAAAGAGTGAGGAGACATGGAAATACAAGATATTATTGTATCGCATGATAATACCCGAAATCATTTAGACGGTGTGTCGACGATAATTCAAAAGGGCAATATCACAACGATTATCGGTCCAAATGGCTGTGGGAAATCAACATTATTAAATGTTATGTCCCGCAACAATATGCCCATATCGGGAAATGTATCGTTAGAAAGCAAGGATTTGGTGCACTACAAGCCAAAAGAATTTGCAAAAAAACTAGCAATTGTCTATCAACAAAATGATGTACCGAAGGATTTAACAGTAGAAAAGCTAGTGAGCTTTGGACGTCTACCACATCATTCAATGCTAAAAAGAAATCATGAGGAAGATGTCAAAGCTATTGAATGGGCACTTGCTTGCACAAATTTGTTGGAAAAACGAGAAAACAATTTAGAGGCTTTATCAGGTGGGGAACGTCAGCGAGTGTGGATTGCAATGGCTTTAGCACAGCAATCTGAAATTTTATGTTTGGATGAGCCGACAACCTATTTGGATATTTATTATCAAATTGAGTTATTGGAGCTTGTGAAGGCATTAAATAAGGAATATGGCTTAACAATTGTTATGGTGCATCACGATATCAATCAGGCGATTCGCTATAGCGATCAAATCATTTTGATGAAAGCTGGACAAATAATAGCCGAAGGGGCACCACGTAACGTCATTACAAGGGAAGTTATTAAAGAAGTCTATGGGGTCGAAGCCATTTTCAATGAGGATGAGCAGTTTGGATTTTACATGGTACCCCTGGCAATATAATTGGTGATACGATGAAAATATGGGCATCTAAGTTTTTAACATTTATATATTTAGCGATATTCTTATACTCAGGCTTTGCATTAGCCAAGTACTTATACACGTACTATGAGACTTCAAAATCATTGGAAGAAGTACAAACGATTTACCAATCAACATTGGCTTCTTTAGAAGATAAAGCAGATGAAATCTCATCAACACCATTTACAATCCGTCCACAATTCAATGATTTGCTAACGGTAAATAATAATATTGTTGGATGGATTTCTGCAGACGGGACAAAGCTCAATAATCCAATTTTACAAGCTGAAAATAATGATTTTTATTTAAATCATAATTATAAAGATCGAGAAAGTCGTGCAGGCAGTGTATTTATGGACTATCGTAATAATGTGCAAAATATAAACCAAAATACTATTTTATACGGCCATGCCATGAAGAATAGTACGATGTTTGGGAGTCTTAAAAATTACTTAAATCAGCAATATGCAAACGAGCATCCTATCATTTATTTAGATACACTGTATGAAGGTTATAACGTTGAAATTTTTGCAGCATATGAAACTACCATTGATTTTTATTATATTGAAACAGAGTTTAAGCGCAATGATATTTACTTAAAATTTTTAGACGACATTCAAGCACGCTCTTCAATCGAAATGAATGTAGAGCTTGGACCGGAAGACAAAATTCTTACACTATCCACTTGTAAGGATTCTGTCATGAGTGACGACTATCGTTTTGTCGTCCAAGGTAAATTAGTGAAACGCTGATAGATAAGGAATTTCCCCATTTCATTGGGAAGCTTCTTTTTTATTTAAAGAAAGTAGTTGGAGTAATTTTCTAAACGGAGAAATCGCTCAGGTAGTTTCTGAAAATGCCTCGGTCAAAAATTTTTAAAAATAACTTGACGTAAGTAAATTATTAATATATAGTAAGTTACAGAAAGTAATCAACTACTTTTCGTAACTACTGTTAACTAGTATGCAACAGAAGTAACTACAAATGTTTAATCGTAAACATAATTTAAGTAGTTACTTCATATTTTATAATATATCTCGAATTCGAGATAAAAACAACCCAATTGGAGGAATTTATAATGGCAAAATGGAACATTGATTTAGGACACTCAGCAATTAACTTTCAAGTAAAACACATGATGGTATCAAAAGTAAAAGGTGTATTCGATACTTATTCAGCGGATATTGAAGCGGCAGATCTTGCAGATTTAACAACAGCAAACATTAGCTTTACAATTGATCCAGCTAGCATCAATACACGTAGTGAAGATCGTGATAATCACTTAAAAGCAGCAGACTTCTTTGATACTGGAAAATATCCGACAATTACATTTAAATCTACAAACATTGCAAAAAAATCAAATGATGAATATGCGGTTACAGGTGATTTAACAATTAAAGACGTAACGAAATCAGTAACATTTGATACTGAATTTAATGGTAAAGGTACAAATCCATGGGGCCAAGAAGTTTATGGCTTTGAATCTACAACATCCATCAATCGTGAAGATTTTGGCTTAACTTGGAATGCAGCCTTGGAAACTGGCGGTGTTCTAGTTGGGAAAGACATCAAAATTACAGTTGAACTGGAAGTAAACCCAGCTTAATTTTGTAAAATGTGCTCGATTTCATATCGGGCACGTTTTTTTTATAATAAAACATTGCCAGAAAATAACATAACAAATAAGTTGCTTGCATAATTTTAGTAATTACTGCATATAAAACATCATATTGTTTTTGGGGGCGATGGGATGAATGTATTAGTGACAGGTGGTTATGGTTTTATTGGTAGTGCAGTGGCTAGGCGTTTTTTTCAAGAGGGTGCAAATGTTTATATTATTGATAATTTAAGTACCGGTCATTTACGCAATATCGACTTTGATCATAAATCTTATCTTTTGAATGTGGAAGATGAGGTTTGTGAGCATCTTTTTAAAGAAACATCATTTGATGTGGTCATTCATTGCGCAGCACAAACGAGTGTTCAAAAATCGGTGCAAGAGCCAGTGAAGGATGTTTTAACGAATATTGTAGGTCTTAGTCAGATGCTCTTCTTATCGTCAAAATATAAAGTAAAGCATTTCGTTTTTGCCTCGTCAGCAGCTGTTTATGGTGATAGTCACTATCCACCATTAGAAGAAACAGATGTTAGTGAGCCGATTTCGATGTATGGATTAAACAAAAGTATCGGTGAGACATACTGTGAAAAATGGCAAAGAGATTATCGTTTACCAACATTAATTTATAGATTTGCTAATGTATTCGGTCCAAGGCAATGTATGCGGGGGGAAATGGCGGTTATTCCTAGCATGTTAAAAAGCAGTATAGAAGGAAAACCCTTTACGATTTATGGGGATGGAGAACAAACACGAGATTTCATATATGTAGATGACATTGCGGATGCTATTTATGCTGGTGTACAGGCTAGATTACAAGGCATTTATAATGTATCAACGAATGAGGCATGGTCGATTCATCAAGTCATTTTATTATTACAGCATTTAAATCATCCTTTAGAAATTCAATATGCACCTGCGAGAGAGGGAGATATTGAGCATTCATTTTTAAATAACGCTAAGTTGGCAAAGGCGATAGGGTGGAGACCAAAAACTACTTTTGCGGAAGGCATAGAGCGTACATTGCAAGCTTTACAAAATGAAAAGATAGTGGAAATTTAATTAAATTATAAATAAGGTGATTTGAGTGGGGACTGGGTGACTCCATGGAGACCAGCAAAGCGGAAATCAACCCCACGTAGTGAATGAATTCATTATACCTGAAGATTTATCGGTACAACTTCAGTTTTTATTAATTATGGGTGACTTCCATTGGGGATGAGCTCAAAATATGTAGGTGATGATCAGTGTATTTTTTGACGATTTACCCTAAAAGGGAAATCGTCTTTTTATATTTTTAAGGAGACGGAAAGTAAGCGTTCATCAGTACATCGTATTATTGGTATTCGCGGAGTAATAGGTGATTTTTTACGCCTATAGTATAATTAAAGGAGTGCTATGGAATGGAACGGGGGCCTACAAATGCTAGTAGATTTTAGAGTGAAAAATTGTTTAAGTTATAAGGATGAAACCCTATTTTCAATGGTGGCGGGAAGCCGTATTCGAAAATTAAAGGAGACACATACGATGAAATGTGACTCATTTCACCTTGTAAAAAGTGCCTTTATTTTCGGACCAAATGGAAGTGGAAAATCAAACTTATTCACTGCAATTAAAATTTTACGATCTTTATTATTTAACTTTGAAAATCTTAATAATGTTAAACAACTTCGCTTGCCCTACCAGCCGTTTAAATTAGGAAGTCAGCAAGAACAACCGACAGAATTTATGATTTCGTTATTACTAGATGGGGTATTGTACGATTATGAGGTACAGTATAATGCATCACAGGTTCTTTATGAAGGTCTAACTAAAACAACAAAGTCTCTAAAAATGGAGCTTTTTAATAGACGATGGGATGGTACAGAATATTTGTATGAAGCTGTCAATGGTACTACGCTAGAATTGACAAAATATACGCGTGATAATACAGCTTTCTTATCGGTATTAAATGTCTTTAATGACCGAGATGCTACGAAAATATTTGATTGGTTTTTACATAAAGTACTATTTTTAGATGAAACAAATCGGTTATCAAGTCATCCACTTATTCGTAAACTTGAAGAGGAGCCCTTTAAGAAAGAGGTTATAAAGATACTAAAGATTGCCGACTTTTCTATTCAAGATGTGACGGCAAGACGGGTTGAGCGAAGAGAGAAAAATACTATTGGCTATGATTTTGACACTACAGAAGTTATACAAGAAGTGGATATCGATTTGCACTATTTATCGTTCGATGAAGTAGGCGCGCCGATCGGGACAGAAACGATCAATTGGACGATGGATTCAAAGGGGACGGTCCGTATGCTGCATTTAGCATGTGTCATGGTCGATGCATACAATAAAGGGAAGACAATCTTTATAGATGAATTTGACACAGCATTTCATGTGTCCATCTGCGAATTTTTAATGGCCATTATGAACAGCAAGCGTAATGTTACGAATCAATTTGTTGTCACAAGTCATGAAATTGATTTATTAGATCAGCCACTACGTTCCGACCAAATATGGTTTGTAAATAAAAGCTTTAAAAATGAATCCGAGTTATACTCCTTATTTGATTTTGCAGATTTACAGAAGAAACATGGGGATATTTCTTATGCTAAGCGTTACTTAAAAGGAGAATTTGGGGCTACACCGGTTATTAATGAATATTTATCAAATCAATATTTAACTTCTTTGGAGGGCTTATCCAAACAGCCGCCGAAATAGAGGAACTCAGTCTAAGAACGCCATCGTCCTGTGGCATTTATCTGCAATTATGCCAGGGTATAATTAATAGGAAGTGGAGGTATTTGAGCAGTGAGAGTGCGTCAACAAGGGAATCGAACACTGCGTAAAACAGTTTTAATTTATTGTGAAGGTGAAACCGAACGTATTTATTTTGAGCAAATGCGTATTTTAAAGCGCTCAAAAATGGTAAGTGTCAAAATAAAAAACGTCAAGCGTTCGGCTATTAAGCTAGCCCAGCATGCCTATCGAGATTCAAGCTACCAATATTTTGATGAGGTTTGGATTGTTTTTGATAAAGATGATCTAACTGACAAGCAATTAGAGGAAGTTAATGACTTTTGTGAAGAGAATAGTATTCATATTGCCTATTCAAATGAAGCATTTGAATTATGGCTATTGTTGCATTTTGAAGAAGTCGATCTATCTGAAAAGTATCCTCGTGCCGTATTAAATGACAAAATGGAGCAGCATCTTGGGGTAACACGTTATTTTCGTCATAAAGCAGATGAGTCAGTCATTGCACCGATCGCACTCCGACATGAGGTCGCTATTAAAAATTGCACGGATATGATGTCACTTCGTAAGACGGAAAGCCGTGACAATCCTTATTGCAATATACATGAAATGATAAAATACATATTTTAACTTCTTTCAGCAAAAAAAGTCGTTCTTTGTGCAAGCACAGACCGTAGCGAAAGCAAAGCGACAGCTACAATTATTTAAATAGTAGGTTTTCTATTACTAGTTAATGGAGAGCCTGCTTTTTTTATTTCTCGAAAGGGAGGGATAACAATTATTAAAAGTACGACATATATTAAGTTGATTGAAGGGGAACTTTTTTATGTTCCACGCAAACATGTAAATAAATTTTTTATATTTGGGAATAATATCAGAGGCCATGACAATTGAACTGTACATATGACGCGATTTTAAACCTATAAATGATTGAAAAGTGTATGTTGTATTCGTAATATTTCCAGACGATCTACCTTGCCTTTTCTTTCTAAAAAGACTACAATGAAATTAAGTTAATATACTAGGTTTGAGCGATTGAGAGACCATTAAAAACATATGTACATTTGTACATGTGCTTTTAATGGTCTCTTTTTTTCGCTTTAAATAAGGAGGAATTTCATTATGAGCACAGCTTCAGCAATACAACGTCAACAAACGATTGAAGAATTACAAAGTAAAGAATACGATTTATTGGTGATCGGTGGTGGAATTACAGGTTGTGGTATCGCACTTGATGCAATTGCTCGTGGTCTATCTGTAGCGTTAGTTGAAATGCAGGACTTCGCCGCTGGTACTTCTAGTCGTTCAACAAAATTAGTGCATGGTGGACTTCGTTATTTAAAACAATTTGAAATAAAAGAGGTTGCAGATTTAGGAAAAGAGCGTGCAATTGTTTATGAAAATGGACCGCATGTAACAACGCCTGTTTGGATGCTACTACCATTCCATAAAGGTGGCACATTCGGTAAATTCTCAACGAATATTGGCTTACGCGTCTATGATTTTTTAGCAGGGGTTAAACGTTCTGAGCGTCGATATATGTTAAATGCTGCAAAAACAATGGAAAAAGAACCTTTGGTCAAAGGTGAGGACTTACGCGGTGGTGGTGTATATGTAGAATATCGTACAGATGATGCACGTCTGACAGTCGAAGTTGCCAAAGCTGCCATTGAAAAAGGTGCTACACTCATTAACTATACAAAGGCAGAAAACTTTTTATACAATGACCAAAAGAAAATTGATGGTATTGTAGCACAAGATTTGATTGCCCATAACACGTTTAATATTCGCGCAAAAAAAGTTGTCAATGCTGCTGGTCCATGGGTAGATGAGGTTCGTAATATCGAAGGACAACAAAATGGTAAGCACTTAATTTTATCAAAAGGTGTGCACATCGTTTTTGATGAATCTAAATTCCCATTACGTCAAGCTGTCTATTTTGATACACCTGATGGTCGTATGGTGTTTGCGATTCCTCGAAATGGGAAAACGTATGTTGGAACGACAGATACATTTTACGAAGGTGATGCCCGTGAAATGAATATCCATCAAGAAGACCGTGATTATATTATGAAAGCAATTCATTATATGTTCCCAAAAGTTAACGTCACTGATTCAGATATCGAATCAAGCTGGGCAGGTGTTCGCCCATTAATTCATGAAGAAGGTAAAAATCCATCTGAAATTTCTCGTAAGGACGAAGTATGGGAATCTCAGTCAGGTCTTGTGACAATCGCTGGCGGTAAATTAACAGGTTATCGTAAAATGGCTGAAACAGTTTTAAATAAGATTGCACAAGATTTAGAACAACGATTTGGCATTGCATCAAAACCATGTTATACAAAGCAGATTCATATTTCCGGTGGAGATGTCGGAGGCTCTCAAAACTTACATGCCTTCGTGGCGAAACGCACAAAAATGGGTGTTGATATCGGATTATCAGAAGAGGAAGCAAAACATTTAGCGCATCATTACGGTTCTAATGTGGACACTGTTTTTGAATATGCTAAAGAACAGCATCCTGTTTTACCTCAAGGGTTATATGCTCAACTAATGTATGGTATCCATCATGAAATGGTTGTTCATCCAAACGACTTTATGATTCGTCGCACAGCCTATATGTTCTTTAATATCGCACTTGTTATACAATATAAAGATGCAGTATTAGATGAAATGGCAAAACAATTACATTGGTCTACTGAACAACGTACACAATATGAAAAAGATTTAAATTTAGAAATAACAAGAGCTACAACTGCATTATAATAAAAAGGAAGGTCGTCTTTATGGCGACCTGACTTTTTTAACTTCTTTAAGTGCTTGTCCAACACCCGCTTAAAAAAGTTAGCCTCTGGCGGATGTCGCAGAATCGGCTTTGTACAAGCAAAAACCGATTCCAAACGCAATTATGAGGCATAATTGATATAAAGGGGAAATCAAATGAATTTCAATAATCAACAAATTATTCCAGCTGCACGTACAGTTAAGCAATTTGATGAAATATTAAATAGTCGATTCGAATACATTGTGCTATTAGAAGTTCATATTAGTTTGCTTATGTCAATAAAGCGAGAGGCAGATCGTAACGGTAAAAAATTAATTATTCATGCAGACTTAATTCATGGCTTAAAAACGGATAACTTTGCAGCAGATTTTTTATGTAATGATATTCGTCCAGCAGGAATAATTTCCACTCGATCTAATATGTTAATAAAAGCAAAATCTCGTGGGATTATTGCCATTCAGCGCGTCTTTTTAATTGATACGATTGCACTAGAAAAAAGCTTTTCAATGATTGAATCAGCGAAGCCTGATTATATTGAATTATTACCAGGCATCATTCCTTCAATGATTTCAGAGGTACACCAGCGAACGAAAATTCCTGTTATTACAGGTGGACTAGTTCGCACTGTTGAAAGCATAGAGGAAGCGTTGTCAGCTGGAGCAGTAGCTATTACAACATCAAATAAGAACTTGTGGGAAAATTTCCAAAAATATTGTTGACTATGTATATTATTTTCTCTACAATGTACATAAGTTAAAAAGCGCGTGGTTAGGAAAAGGAACCCACATTTAATCATCTGCATTATAACGTGCAGTTTGTTTAAGTGTGGGTTTGTTTTTTTACTAAGTGCACTATTACAAAGGGGGCTTCTGTATGTCAACATTTACAGCTGAACTTGTCGGCACGATGATTCTTATTTTATTCGGTGGTGGCGTTGTTGCAGGTGTATCACTGCACAAATCGAAAGGCTTTGGCGGTGGATGGGTAGTGATTACCTTTGCTTGGGGTCTAGGTGTGGCTATGGCTGCATATGCTGTTGGTGGTATTAGCGGGGCTCATTTAAATCCTGCTTTAACAATCGCACTTGCTACAATTGGTAATTTCCCGTGGGAAGACGTACCTTCTTACATTGCTGCACAATTGATTGGTGCATTTTTCGGGGGGATACTCGTTTATTTTATGTATCTACCACATTGGAAAGGTACGAAAGATCCGGAAGCGAAACTGGCTGTATTCTCTACAATGCCTGCTATTAAACATCCATTATCCAATTTAATCTCTGAAATGATTGGTACGTTTATACTTGTTTTAGGCATTCTAGCATTGGGGACAAATTCAATTACGGATGGTTTAAATCCATTTCTAGTTGGTATGCTAATTGTAGTCATCGGGATGGCATTAGGCGGTCCTACTGGTTATGCAATTAATCCTGCACGTGACCTAGGCCCACGTATAGCTCACTTTTTCTTACCAATCCCAGGTAAACGTGACTCTGGATGGTCATATGCATGGATTCCAGTTGTAGGTCCAATTATCGGTGGTACTTTTGGTGCTCTATTCTTCCAACAAATTTTTGAGGGGAAAAATAGTATCACATTTTGGGTATTTGCTATTATTGTAGTTATTATTTTTATCAGTGCTCAAATGACAGTGAAAAATGTTAAAAGTGAAGAGTAAATTATTTATGCCTCGGCATAAATTTGTAGCTGTCGCTTCGCTTTCGCTACAGAAAAACATTTGCTGAAAGAAATTAAAAAATTATTGGAGGTATGTCCGATGTCAGAAAAAAAATATATTTTAGCTTTGGACCAAGGTACAACAAGCTCACGTGCTATTTTGTTTGATGAAAAAGGGAGCATTCTCCACGTTGCACAACAAGAATTCCCGCAATATTTCCCACAATCCGGATGGGTTGAACATCATGCAGAAGAAATTTGGTCTTCTATTCTTTCTTGTATCGCTACAGTGCTCTCTGCAAAAAATATTGAATCAAATCAAATTGCTGGGATCGGTATTACAAACCAACGCGAAACAACTGTTGTTTGGGATAAACATTCAGGGAAACCAATTTATAATGCGATTGTCTGGCAATCACGCCAAACGAACGCTATTTGTGAGGAATTGAAAGAAAACGGTTACAATGATTTATTCCGTGATAAAACTGGTTTATTAGTCGATGCATACTTCTCAGGTACAAAAGTAAAATGGATTTTAGACAATGTTGAAGGTGCTCGTGAAAAAGCAGAAGCAGGCGATTTATTATTCGGTACAATTGATACGTGGTTAATATGGAAGTTAACAGGTGGTAAAGTCCATGTTACAGATTATTCAAATGCTTCTCGTACGTTAATGTACAATATTTATGATTTAAAATGGGATGAAGAAATTTTAGACATATTAGGTGTTCCAGCTTCTATGCTTCCTGAGGTTCGTCCTTCTTCTGAGGTGTATGGATATACGGAGGAAGCGCTGTTCTTTGGTTCTGCTGTTCCAATTGCAGGGGCTGCGGGCGATCAACAAGCGGCTCTATTCGGTCAGGCCTGTTTTGAAGAAGGTATGGTTAAAAACACTTACGGTACGGGCTGCTTTATGTTGATGAATACTGGTGAAAAGGCAGTAAAATCAGAGAATGGCTTATTAACTACGCTTGCATGGGGCTTAAATGGTAAGGTTACTTACGCTTTAGAAGGAAGTATTTTCGTAGCTGGCTCTGCTATTCAATGGTTACGTGACGGCTTACGAATGTTCCGTTCTGCTTCAGAATCTGAACAATATGCTGCACGTGTAGAGTCGACTGACGGCGTTTATGTAGTTCCTGCATTCGTTGGTCTAGGTACACCTTATTGGGACTCAGATGTACGGGGTGCAGTTTTCGGTTTAACGCGCGGTACTTCTAAAGAACATTTTGTACGTGCAACATTAGAATCGTTAGCGTATCAAACTAAAGACGTACTTGGTGCAATGGAAGCGGATGCCAATATCCCACTAACGAAATTACGTGTAGATGGTGGTGCAGTCGCAAACAATTTCTTAATGCAATTCCAATCGGATTTATTAAACGTTCCTGTCGATCGTCCAGTTATTAATGAAACAACAGCTTTAGGTGCTGCGTATTTAGCAGGTTTAGCAGTTGGCTTCTGGAAATCACCAGATGAAATTAGTGAGTATTGGAATTTAGATCGTCAATTCACACCTAATATGGATGACTCACATCGTGAAGAAATCTATGCAGGCTGGAAAAAAGCTGTTGCAGCTGCTCAAGCATTTAAATAAACATATAGCTGAATAGTGATAAAAGAACCTTGATAGGCATTGAAGCGAAACCAGTTGTTAGACAAAAATCTAACTAGGGTCACTTTGCTTGCCAATCAAGGTTTTTAGGTCTGCACTTATATTTGCACTTACATATTTTGAAGATAGAACGAAGGTGAGATAAAAATAACAACAAATACATTACCGCAATTGCAATAGTATGTTTTGTCGTAAAGTAAGAAAAATTGAGTGTAGATTTGAAATAAAGCTAACGACGTATATAAAAAGCTTGTCTGAAAATCCTGAGTTGATATGCAGGATTTTTTCTTTTTCACAAGCGTGCCAGATTTTAAGAAGAGTATCAAAAAAATGTGTGGCTATCCGACTAGTGTTTACTGCGAAGTAAAGTTCAGAGTAAAGTGTTTTAACTAGTTATTGTGTGGTTCATTATGATTGTAATTTTAACAGTTCTTGACCCCTTTTGGTTCATCAATAAAAGTTGTGGATGACTTTTGGTAAAACGTCAACAACAAATGTTTTCTGTGCGAAAGCGAAGCGACAGCAACAAATGTTTTCTGTGCGAAAGCGAAGCGACAGCAACAAATGTTTTCTGTGCGAAAGCGAAGCGACAGCAACAAATGTTTTCTGCGCGAAAGCGAAGCGGCAGCAACAAATGTTTTCTGTGCGAAAGCGAAGCGACAGCAACAAAGCATCCATCGGAACGGAAATCAACTACACGTTTTGTGATGGTCCCTCCTTTTGTATGTATTTCATATATCTCCTAGTAATTAAATTGTAAAGTAAACTTGACACTTCAAGGTATGTAAAGTAAACTTTACTTATCAACAAATGTACAGTTCACTTTACATTTTTAAAGGAGGCTTTATGAAAAACAGAATTCGTGAATTACGAAAATCGAAGAAGATTACGCAGGAGGAATTGTCGAAACAAGTTGGAGTCTCACGACAATCGATCATTGCAATTGAATCAGGAAAATTCAATCCATCTATTGAGCTTGCCTATAACATATCAAAAGCTTTCAATTGCACGATTGAAGAAGTGTTTATTTTCGAAGAGGGGAGAATGTAATTATGGAAGTTTCTATCGGGGGTATTATTGGATTGTATGGAGGAATGATTTGTGGAATCCTTGGCTGGTGGTTTGGACGGAAAAAAGCTAGAGAAAACAGAGGTTTAGATGAGCTATACTATCATATATGGCAAAATGCAAAATCCTATTCATGGTATGTGACATTAGGAGCAATTTATGTTCTCTTTTCTTTAATCATGTTTGGGATTGAATTAAGCAACGCAATGGTTTTAGTTATCCTTCTTTTAACACACCTAGGGAGTTGGGGAATAATTGGGATTGTTTTGTCCATCAGTATGTCCAGTACAGTCACGTTGCAGCACTCCCGTGTGAAGCTTGGCATAATCGTCATTGTTACGTCTATTATTGTTTTTACGATTATCGCGATCATGACGATTAATTGGAAGTTTTTATTATTTAGTATACCACCTAATTTAATTGGACTTTTTACTGCACTTAAACCAATGGGAGAAGATTCCGAGTTAACTCCTTAGATGTGAAATAAAGTCGTACCTTTATACCCCTTTAGATATGGTTATCTAAAGGGGTATTTTTATAGTGCAAAGGAAAAGAACATCACAATTGAAAGATCGATTAGGAATTGTTGAGTGACAATAAAGTTGTTCTATGATTTTGGTGAAAAAATGAGTCATCTAGAAGCATTCGAATTTGGTCGTAAATTAAGAAAAAATTGAGAAAGTTTTCCTATAGCTAAGTCTTGAAGCATGTTTATTTCATAAAAACATATAGTGTATATTGAGAATTATCTAGTATTGGAATGAAAGGGGATTGCGTGGATAAATCTAAGTCGAATCAGCGCAAAAATTTGGAGGAGAATGCAAAGGATCAGCAGTTAGAGCAGTTTCGTGTCGATAATGAAGGGCAAAAGATGACGACGAATCAGGGACTAAAAGTTTCGAATGATGAAAATTCATTAAAGGCTGGAGTTCGTGGGCCAACAATTATGGAGGATTTTCATTTTCGAGAGAAAATAACGCATTTTGATCATGAACGTATTCCAGAGCGTGTTGTGCATGCGAGAGGCTTTGCGGCACATGGAGAGTTTGAGCTGTATGAATCGATGGGGGAATACACTAAAGCAAGCTTTTTACAGGACCCTAATAAGAAAACACCTGTATTTGTCAGATTTTCAACGGTAGTAGGAAGCTTAGGTTCGATGGATACTGCACGTGATGTTCGTGGTTTTGCGACGAAATTTTACACGGATGAGGGCAATTATGATCTAGTTGGTAATAATATACCGGTCTTTTTTATCCAGGATGCCATTAAGTTCCCTGATTTAATTCACGCGGTAAAGCCTGAACCTCACAATGAAATGCCACAAGCAGCTTCAGCTCACGATACGTTTTGGGATTTTGTAGCGAACAATCAAGAAATTGCGCATATGATTATGTGGCATATGTCTGATCGTGCAATACCTAGAAGTTTTCGAATGATGGAGGGCTTCGGTGTTCATGCTTTTCGTTTCGTCAATGATAAGGGAAAATCAAGGTTTGTAAAATTTCATTGGAAACCTGTGTTAGGTGTTCATTCACTCATTTGGGATGAAGCGCAAATCATTGCTGGTAAGGATCCGGATTTTCAACGACGTGATTTATGGGAATCCATTGAGATAGGTGATTATCCTGAATATGAGTTAGGTGTACAAATGCTTGAGCCAGAGGACGAATTTAAATTTGATTTTGACATTTTGGATGCAACAAAGCTGTGGCCTGAGGAAATGGTGCCAGTTAAAAAGATTGGAAAGATGACATTGAATCGTAATGTGGATAATGTTTTCGCTGAAACAGAGCAAGTCGCCTTCCACCCTGGGAATGTTGTGCCAGGCATAGATTTTACAAATGATCCACTTTTACAGGGGCGGCTATTTTCTTATTTAGATACACAGCTAATACGTCTAGGAGGGCCAAACTTTGCAGAAATCCCGATTAACAGACCCATTTGTCCATTTCATAACAATCAGCGCAATGGCTTTAGTCGTCAAACTATTAATTTAGGAAAAGTGAGCTACCATAAAAATTCCTTGGCCAATAATACACCATCAACTTCAACGGCAAAGGAAGGTGGCTTTGTCCATTATGAAGAAAAGGTTGAAGGACGCATCACACGAGCACGTAGTAAATCGTTTGATGATCATTTTTCACAGGCAAGGCTGTTTTGGAATAGTATGTCTCCCCCTGAAAAACAGCATATCATTGATGCCTTTAGTTTTGAGGTCGGGAAGGTGAAAAGTAAGTCCGTCCGCCAACAAGTAGTCGACATGTTTGTCCGTGTTGATAAAGCAATGGCAACGACTGTGGCCGATAATGTTGGTGTTAATCGTCCAAAAGGCGAGCAAATAAATGTCACGTTAGCATCACCTGCACTTAGTCAAGCTAATACTATAAAAATGCCCCAAACACTTAAGGTAGGCGTGCTAATAGGTGATGGATTTGATGCAAATGAAGTTGGCGAAATACTAAAATATTTAACTAGACAGGGCGTTCGATACAGTATTATTTCTGACAGATTAGGGGTTGTTACTAGTAGTGATGGTGTGCAATTAACAGCAAGTGATACATTTATTACTACGGATGCGGTCCTATTTGATTCGTTATATGTTGTAGGCGTAAGAGCAAAAAATCAAGCAAAGTTTAATTCTCATATTGTAAATTATATTAATGAAGCGTATAGACATTACAAACCGATTGGTATAGCTACATCAGGAACGACATTTTTTAATATGTCTAATGCCAATGTAGGGCCAGGAATTGTGTTAGCAACTGGCGACAAAGATTTCGCTAAAAAATTTGTCAAAGCAATAGCTCAACAACGCTTTTGGGAACGGAATATTTATTAACTTTACGTTGTTTCCGCGAAAAGGAAAATATTTGTGAAGCGGAGCAAATACCTGTAGGAAAAGAAGCAATACTTTCTCGCGTCAATGGCATTAGATTTTCTATGAAATATTTCATCTATCATGGTAAAAATGCTGATAATTAAAGTCTCTCATTGTTCTTAAAGAATAGTGAGAGATTTTTTAGTAATGGGTAGTTCAAATGTTACCTTTATTGGCTCCTTCTCCATATAGCTTGGTCATGAGATCGAGAGTTTTAAAGAAAGTAGGTAGACAAAATGTTTCTTTATTTACTATAAATTACATGGCGTTGCATTCGAATTTTGTAAATGCTATGGTGGTTAATGAGGTGAATTTTGTGGAAAAATTTGATATTGCAATTATTGGTGCAGGACCTGGGGGCTATATAGCAGCCATTCATGCAGCAAAAAGTGGCAAGAAGGTCGCTTTAGTAGAGCGCGATAAAGTAGGAGGAGCCTGCTATAATGTCGGCTGTATTCCTTCGAAAATATTGTTGGAGCATAGTAAGCTCATTCAAGAAATAAAACGTGGTTATGATTGGGGTATTGAAACATCTGTAGTAAATGTGAATTTTCCAAGATTGATGAAACGTAAGGATGCTATTATTGACGAGCTTTTAACGAATATTGAGAGCTATATTTTGAGCAATCAAATTACCTTTTATCGAGGAGAAGCGGCAGTATCTAATGATTTAATGGTAACAGTTGGTAATGAGATCTTTACTGCAACGGATATCATTTTAGCAACGGGAAGTAAACCATTTGTACCACCTTTTAAAGGTATAGAGGCTTCTTCCTACTATACAACGGATACCTTTTTCGATATGACAGAGCTACCAAAGCAGTTAACAATTATAGGCGGAGGCGTTATTGCAGTAGAAATGGCATTTAGTTTAGCACCGCTAGGAACAAAGGTGACGGTGCTGAATCATAGTGAAGATATTTTACAGACAGAAGAGCCAGATGCACGACCACTAATTCGTGAAAAGATGAAAAAGCTTAATATTGAGCTTGTGACAGATTTTCAATTTGAGCATTTTAATGGCAATGAAATTCATACATCTAAAGGCATTTATACATATGAAAATCTTTTGTTTGCAACGGGTCGACGCCCGAATACAAAAATAGCCCAGCAGCTAGGTTTAGCCTTCGAAGGTCGATTGATTGCTGTCAATGAGCATCTTGAAACAAGTCAGCCACATATTTATGCTATAGGTGACTTAGTTGGTGGTTTCCAGCTAGCTCATTCAGCGAGTGCAGAGGGAATTTATGTTGTCGACCATATTCTGGGGAATAAACCGGCACGAATTGATCAAGCTTTGATTCCTCGCTGTGTTTATACACATCCTGAAATTGCAACTTTTGGATTACTGGAAGAACAGGTTAACGAACCTTATAAGGTGACGAAAATGCCTTTACATACAAACTCTAAGGCATTAATGGAGGGAAATACAGTGGGCTTTATAAAGCTCATTGCGACGGAAAAAGAAGGACGCATTTTAGGAGCTTGTGTTGTTGCTGATGGGGCAACAGAAATGTTAAATGCTATTTTAGCTACTAAAAATGCTGGTGGTACGGCCCATACTCTTGCAAATATGATTTTCCCACATCCTACAGTGTCAGAGCATATAGGGGATGCTGCAAAGGCTATTTTTGATAAAGCCATTCACCAATAATGGTCTCAGAACTACCTTTTATTGAGCGACCAGAACCCATAACAATACTGTTTAGCCTTCTATTTATTATACAAATTATAATAAGCGTGATACAGGCTAATCATTATGTTTAATTTTGTTATAAATACCATTAAATAAAAAAACATATTGACTTTGTATATTATTATGTTAAATTAACTTTATAAGAATACTTGGTTTTAAAAAATGAGTTGACTGGACATCTAGAGGCTTCTATTTTACGAAACGGATTTTCTCCGAGCGTAAACATAGAAGCCTTTTTTTATCTTTATGTTGTGAATTTCTAACTTGGAGAGGATGGAATAGGAAATTAGGATTTGGCTTTCGTTTTTTGGAGAATGGTTACACTGTAAGAAACAGGTTACTTAGGCGCTACATTACGCCTATATGTAAAGACATTGCATTTTGTATAAGGACATTTAACTTTGTTAATAAGGAGTGGTTAATATGACAAAAGCAGTTATTATTAATGGCACTAATTCGAGAAATTCACGCGTAACGGCGATTCACGAAAAGGTAGAAAATCACTTGAAAGCACAGGGAATAGCGGTACACACAAATTATGTACATGAATTGCCTGCTGAGGATTTAATTAAGGCTAATTTTGCAAGTGAAGCCATCGTTTCAGAAAATAAACAAGTTGAAGAGGCAGATATTATCATACTTTTGACGCCAATTTATAAAGCTTCATATACAGGAATATTAAAAACATATTTAGATTTGCTACCGCAAAAAGCATTGCTTGGAAAGATTATTTTACCAATTGCTGTAGGTGGCTCTATTGGACATTTACTCGCTTTAGAATATGCATTAAAACCAGTTTTAGCTGTATTAGGAGCTACAACAATCGCACATTCTGTTTATATTGTTGATAAACAAATTATTCGATTAGAAGATGGGAGCTTTGCTATCGAGGAAGAAGCGATTAACCGTCTTGATGTACAATTAACACAATTTCAGCAAATTGTATCCATTTAAGTATGAAGTAGCTCAGTAACATAACATGAGGCACTTTCTTAGGGGCTCCGATGAGTTTTAATAAATGTCATCCCAAAATTTTAGGATTGAGCATGAAGTTCAAAAAATAGCGCATTATAGGAAATAACCTCCTATAACGCGCTATTTTTAATTAACTTCAGGTTCTTCATTTTTCTCACTCGGTGCTGTAGAGAGATATAAGAATGCCTCATCTTGCAATAGCAATAATTTTTCTTCACAAATACCGTGTGCTAATGGTCCAGAAAAAATAGACTCCCACCAAGTTCCTGTTGTTGTTGTCATTGTCTTAGCCCCCATTTCAATTTTTCGATATGTAGTTGTAAGTTTCCCAAAATTACAAAACCGTCTACACATTCCGTCCATTCAAGAAAGAGGAATTTTGATTGTCAATGTTGTATCGTATAGACAAAGATAGTTTGTTTCGAAATGAAAAAACTATGTACGCCATTTTAAAAAAAGAGGTGCTTTTATTATGAATTTTACGATACAAGATGTAGAAAATATGATTACAGAACAGCGTCAATTTTATTTTTCACGAGCAACGAAAAGTACAAAATTTCGAAAAGAGCAATTAATAAATCTGAAGAAAACGATTTTAAAATATGAAAAAGAAATTTTGAATGCTCTATATTTAGATTTACGTAAGAGTGAGTTTGAAGCATATGCAACAGAAATTGGCATTGTTTTAGATAGTATTTCTTATATGGTCAAGCATGTTGAAGAATGGATGAAACCTCAAGCTGTAAAAACACCGATACAATACCAGATGGGAAAAAGCTTTATTGTAAGAGAGCCATATGGAGTAACATTAATCATTGGTCCATTCAATTACCCATTCCAGCTTGTAATGGAGCCATTAATTGGAGCAATTGTTGGTGGTAATACGGCTATTGTAAAACCATCAGAAACATCTGTGCATACAGCAGCAATCGTTAAAAAAATAATTGAAGAAACGTTTAGTCCTTCCTATGTTCGGGTTGTAGAGGGAGAAAAAGAGGAAGTGACTGCACTTATTCATGCATCCTTTGACTATATATTTTTTACAGGGAGTGTGGCAGTCGGAAAAGTTGTTGCAAAGGCAGCGGCGGAACGCTTAACACCAATTGCCCTAGAGCTTGGTGGGAAAAGTCCCGCAATTGTAGATCAAACAGCCAATTTAGAAGTAGCGACGAAAAGAATCGCTTGGGGGAAATTTACAAATACTGGTCAAACCTGTGTGGCACCAGATTATGTTCTTGTCCATAAAGATGTCTATGACAAATTTATGAAAATATTGAAAGCAACGATTCGTTCCTTCTATGGTAAAAATGCATTAAAAAGCCCTGACTACGGTCGTATTGTAAATTTAAGACAATTTGATCGCTTGCAGCAAATTATCGTGGAAGAACGTGATGCAATTACATTTGGTGGTAGAACAGATCGTGATGATTTGTATATTGAGCCTACAATTATTGGTTATGTGAAATGGTCAAGTCCTTCGATGCAGGATGAACTATTTGGTCCGATTTTACCTGTGATGATGTATGATGATTTACCGCTGGCTATTCACCAGATTCGTCAGCTACCAAAGCCTTTAGCAGCTTATTTTTTCTCAGAGCATGAAAAAGCTACCCAGTACTTTTTAGAGGAATTACCATTTGGTGGAGGGTGTATTAATGATACGATTACACATGTAGGAAATTTACATTTGCCATTTGGCGGTGTCGGACCATCAGGGGTCAAAGCATATCACGGGAAGGCAAGCTTTGAAAACTTTACCCATCCAAAATCTATTTTAAAAAAATCATCGAAGGTAGAGACGAATGTTCTCTTTCCCCCATATAAACAAAAGGTTAAGCTTGTGCGAACTATCATGAAATAGTAAAAGGAGGTGTCGGACACTGACACCTCACTTTTTTGGACGCCCGAGAAATAGAGGAACTCAGTTTTAGAACCCTACGTCCTAGGGCAATTTATCTGTGCGAAAGCGAAGCGACAGCAACAAATGTTTTCTGTGCGAAAGCGAAGCGACAGCAACAAATTTTGTCGAGGCATAATTGATCAGCTCTCCAACGTATATTTCCCATTTCAGTTGTCGATAAATGCCGTTTTTTGATATGTTAGGTAAACTAAGGTGAAATATTAAAAATATATTAAAATGATAGCGTTTTCATTTTAAAAACGTTCTTACAGGCATTTTATTTATCGGTGAATAAGTAGTAAAATAAGTTCATTAGAATGTGGGGGTATTCATCTTGTCATTTTTTGTCGAATAAACAATAAATGATGAAATGAATGTAGAGATTGATTGGAGGACTATGAAATGTATGCAGAGGAATTGTTGAATGCATTACCTTTGAAAAAAATAATTGGAGTGCTACCTGACCAAGTAAGTGATATTGTCATTGATTCACGAAGTGTACAACCAAATAGTATGTTTGTTTGTATAAAAGGTTATACAGTAGATGGTCATGACTATGCACAGAAAGCTGTTGAAGGTGGCGCAACAATTGTTGTAACAGAACGAAAATTACCATTAGCAGAAAATATTGCACAAGTCATTGTAAAAGATACGGATCGTGCAGTTGGCTTGTTAGCTGCAAAGTTTTTTGACTATCCGTCGAAAGATATGACAATGATTGGCGTAACTGGGACAAACGGAAAAACATCAGTAACGGGTATTATTCAAAATATAATGCATGGTATGGGTGAGAAATCGGCATTATCAGGAACAATCGGCTTTAATTTAAATGGTATTTTATATGAATCTGCAAATACTACGAGCGATGCATTATCGACTCAACAAATGATATTCCGTGCAAAAATGGAAGGCTGCAGATTAATGACGATGGAGGTATCTTCACACGGTTTAGCACTTGGACGTCTAGCTGGGGTAGAATATGATATAGCTATTTTTACAAATCTTACACATGATCATCTTGATTTCCATGGTACGATGGAGGAATATGGCCATGCGAAGGGCTTAATGTTCTCTCAACTTGGACAAGACTTAGAAAAGAATAAATTTGTAGTGTTAAATGCCGATGATGCTTGGTCAGAGCGCTATGCAGCGATGACACCATTTCCTGTATGGACATATGGTTTGAAAAATGAAACAGCTGATTTCCGAGCTATTAACTGTGAGTATCATGATTTCATGACATCTTTTGATGTTGAAATGCCAGAGGGAATATACCATGTAAAAATGCATTTGCTCGGGGAATTTAATATCTACAATGTGCTTGCCGCTATGGTAGCTTTTTATGGCCGTGGTTATTCAATGGAAACAATCATTGAGCAAATCGAGCAATTGCCACCAGTGAAGGGCCGCATGGAGAAAGTTTGTTCAGATTTACCAGTGCAGATTTTTGTTGATTATGCACATACACCTGATGCCATTGAAAAGGCAATTTCTTCAGCTGAACCATATAAAAAAGGGAAGCTTATTTTCCTAGTTGGTACGGGTGGCAATCGTGATAAATCAAAACGTCCAGCAATGGCAGAAAAAGCATCAGCCGCTGATTACGTTATTTTAACGACAGATGACCCACGCTATGAGGACTATGATAGTATTACAGGTGATCTTGCTAAAGGGATGCTTCATGAAAATTATGCATGTATCGGAGACCGTGCTGAAGCGGTGCGTCATGCGATTGAGGTTGCTGAACCAGGAGATATGATTATTTTTGCTGGTAAAGGCCATGAAGATTATCAAATTATTGAGAATACGAAATATCCGCATAGTGATGCAGATATTGCAATAGAAGCTGGCCACTTAAAATTTGTATAATATATGATCTCCAATGAGGATGTTAGAGTGTACTTGATAGGGTGAACGAGAAAGCATGCAAAGATGCGGGAAGTTCACCATACTTAGAGAACCCTTTTAGTTCGTACTAAAGGGTTTTCTTTTTGGGTACTTTTGGTGAATGTCATAATGTAAGTAGATGAAAGAAAGGGTAGTATCGAAAATGTTTGAGGAAACTATACATTGTCCCTCGCCAAAATAAAAACCTCTTTTTTGGGGAAATCATGTAAAAAGGTTGTAAGTAAGGCAAGTCTTCTTTTATTATTATTAAGTATGAAAAAAGGAGAATAACGAGATGAATTCAAATTTAGAAAAAGATATATTATCGCGTCGAACTTTTGCCATTATTAGTCACCCTGATGCTGGGAAAACGACGATTACAGAAAAGCTTTTACTATTTGGTGGTGCGATTCGTGATGCCGGTACAGTAAAAGGAAAGAAAACAGGTAAGTTTGCAACATCTGACTGGATGGAAATTGAAAAACAACGTGGGATTTCTGTAACTTCTTCAGTAATGCAATTCGATTATAACGGCTCACGTGTTAATATTTTAGATACTCCGGGTCACCAAGATTTCTCGGAGGATACGTATCGTACTTTAATGGCAGTGGATAGTGCTGTCATGGTCGTAGATGCTGCCAAAGGTATTGAAGCACAAACTTTAAAGCTATTCAAAGTTTGTAAAATGCGAGGTATTCCAATTTTTACTTTTATCAATAAACTAGACCGTCAAGGGAAAGAGCCACTTGAGCTGATTGAAGAGCTTGAGGAGGTACTTGGCATTAATGCTTACCCAATGAACTGGCCAATCGGTATGGGTAAAGAGTTTTTAGGTATTTATGATCGTTATAATAAACGTATCGAGCAATTCCGTACTGAGGAAGAAGAACGTTTCTTACCAATTGATGATAATGGGGAACTTGCAGTTGAGCATCCTATGAAGGTGACTTCTTATTATTCACAAGCAATGGATGACATCATGTTGCTTGATGAAGCGGGGAATGAGTATTCTGAAGAAAAAATTCGTCGTGGTGAATTGACACCTGTTTTCTTTGGTTCTGCTTTAACAAATTTTGGTGTGCAAACATTCCTTGAAACATATTTACAATTTGCGCCAACACCACAGCCTCGAATTACTGAGGATGAACAATTTATTGATCCGGTTGATCATGAGGAGTTTTCGGGCTTCATTTTCAAAATTCAAGCAAACATGAATCCTGCACACCGTGACCGTATTGCCTTTGTGCGTATCGTATCAGGTAAATTTGAACGTGGTATGAACATGACTTTATCTCGTACAGGTAAATCATTCAAAGTGACACAATCTACACAATTCCTTGCTGACGACCGCGAAACAGTTGATGAAGCAGTTGCTGGTGATATTATCGGTTTATATGACACAGGCACTTATCAGATTGGTGACACAGTTGTAGGTGGTAAAAAGACATTCCAATTTGAAAAACTGCCACAGTTCACGCCAGAGCTATTTGTTCGTGTCACTGCGAAAAATGTTATGAAATCTAAGCAATTCCATAAAGGGATTTTACAATTAGTGCAAGAAGGCGCTATTCAATATTATAAAACGTTGCATACGGAAGAAGTTATTCTTGGAGCAGTTGGTCAATTACAATTTGAAGTTTTTGAGCATCGTATGAAAAACGAATATAATGTTGAAGTGAAGATGGAGCCAATTGGTTCGAAAATTGCAAGATGGATTGAAAACGAAGAGGATGTTAAAGAATCGATGTCTTCAGGTCGTTCAATGCTTGTAAAAGACCGTTTTGATAATCTTGTTTTCCTATTTGAAAATGAGTTTGCTATGCGTTGGTTCGCTGATAAAAACGAAGACATTAAACTGTATAGCCTTTTATAATGAAAAACACGAATCGACATGTTTTTATTAAAAGTCAAGTTATAAGCTGAAACTATTTTAAATAGTGAATTCTTATTTAATGTCACACATTATATGTATAGAAATTAAAAGGATAGAAAGAGCTGAAATAAATTCGCTCTATCTATCCTCTTTTTTACCACAAATGACTCTATTTACTACAACAACTAATTTGTTCGGTAATCAATCTAATGTTGCGGTAATTCAAAAGGAGCTTATATCAATTATTAAATGTAAATTAAAGGCTATTTTTTAAACCTCTAAGTAATAAAAGATATAGGTTATTTTCTAAAGGCTGTTTTCGAAAAGATTGTTGCTATTCAACTAACGGAGCAGTTTAGTTGAACAAGACAGCTCTTTACTGTAGATGTAAAATTAATGAAAAGTCAAAGGGGGATAACAAATGAATATGCAATTTTTAAGTTTTTCCGAAAGACCAATTAAAGGCACTGAACTTATGATGCTCTATAAAAATGCAGGTTGGTGGGCAGAAAGAAAAGAGAATGATATTGAAAATATGTTAAAAAAGGATATTTCAATTGGTGCGTGGATTGACGGTAACCTTATAGGATTCGCAAGAGCTGTTTCAGACGGTAAATTCAGGGCGTACATTGAAGATGTAGTTATACATAATGAATTTCAAAAAGCAGGATTAGGAACGACACTTGTATCAAAATTGTTGGACGAACTTTCTCATATTGATGTGATTAGCTTATTTTGTGGAGAAGAATTAATTCCGTTTTACGAGAAAAATAACTTTAAATTCAGTAAGTCTCAATATGTATTGCATAGAAAATGAAACACATCTTATTCAACTCCCATGAAAATAAAATCTCTGGCACTAAAAAAATCCATGCTAAAACAAACGCGACCTTTATATTCAAAAAAATGGTAGCGCCTAAAATAAAGATCTGGTTTAGTTTGTATTAGGAAGCATCCGTTTCAGTGATGGTCACATTGTAACCCAAACTTTCAAGTTTTCGAACAGAATATCGAATAATAGATTGTTCTTTTTGTTTATCAAAGTAGTCTTCGCCCAAGTCTACATACATTTCTTTCCGCGTTAAAAGGTAATAAGCAATACGTAAGATGGCATGAGCAACGGATATTCCAGCTCGTTTTTTACCCTTTCGAGTTGCAGTCCGTCTATATAATGCGCCTAGATAGGTTTTAGATCCTCTGACCGAATGAGCTGCTTCGATTAGAGCCGATTTCAAGTATTTATTGCCTTTTTTCATAGTAGAGGATTTCCTTTTTCCTGCACTTTCATTGTGTCCAGGTACTAGTCCTGCCCAAGAACAGAGATGTGCTGCACTTGGAAATTGCTTTTTTACATCAGTTCCGATTTCAGCTAGGATTTGTTCTGCCAATCAAGTGGCGATTCCAGGAATAGAATCCAATCTTTCGATATCTTCTTGGTGTGTAGAAAGTCGGCAAGCTGCTACTTCTTGATTTAACAATTCAATTTGTGCAGTCAGAAAATCAATATGAGTAAGAATGGTTTTAATCATTAGTCGTTGATGTGGTTGGATATAGCCACGAAGTGCGAGTTCAAGTTCTGCTTTTTTCTTTTTCATTGAACGTCTAGCGAAACCAGCCAGCTTTTCTGGATCATTTTCACCTTCGGCAATGGCACGAAGCATATCAAGAGAGGAAACTCCCATCACATCTGATACAACAGAACCAAGTTTAATATTCGCACCTTCGAGTACCTTTTGAATGCGGTTATGTTGTCTCGCACGTTCTTCAATCATACTCCGACGATATCGAACTAATTCTCGTAATTCACGTTGGGTGCGATCTGGAATGAAACTAGCTTTTAGTAATCCATGACGAAGTAACTTGGCAATCCATTCCGCATCTTTAACATCAGTCTTACGACCGGGAACCGCTTTGATATGTTGGGCATTCACAACTAAAAATTCGATATTCTCAGCCTCGAGTATGTTTACAATAGGCTTCCAAAATACACCTGTACTTTCCATAGCTACGTGCGTACAACCGTGTTCTTTAATCCAATCGATTAATTGCAATAAAAAAACCGTTTTAGTAGAAAAACTTTGAATCACTTTGCCTTCTGGTGTCATAATACATGCGGTAATCGAATCCTTATGAATATCCATACCACATGCACGTTCAATGATGACTTCCATTAGAAACATCCTTTCTACGGCCAATCAAATTAGAGGCTGGTGCAGCAACCTGAGTAGGATGAATCTCCCATGAGTGCTTCCCGTGAGGGAGCGACAGTCAGTGATACACCGTGGTCGTTGGAGTCAGACTAACGGAAGGGCTCAAGGCACCATAGTTTATCGACCTTCCTCTCCCAGCCGTAGTATACAATACCCGTTCTGAGTACATTTTCATCTTCTGTGGTGTAGCGCTGGTTTTTGCGCAACATGGATGGCTAACGGAGCAGAATAATTCAACAAAAATATGGTTTAATTTGGTAAAATATATATTTGGAGGGGAGGAATTTTATGAGTGTTGCAGCTATATATGATATTCATGGAAATCATTATGCTTTGGAAGCTGTTCTGAAAGAAATCGGTCAGACTAATATACAAAAGGTTGTAATTGGTGGTGATTTAGTTTGGGGTCCGCAACCAAGAGAAGTTATGGATACTTTAATGAAATATAAAGACAAATTCTTTTTTATAATGGGAAATGCGGACAGAGAAGTTGCGTTTCGTAATGGAGAAAAAAATGAATTACAGGATTTTGTAACAGAACTAAATAAATGGTGTGCAGAGCAATTAACAGATGAACAAATTGAATTTCTAAAAGACCTACCTAAAAGTCACAATTTGTATATAGATGGTTTAGGAGAAATATTATTTGTTCATGGCTCCCCTCGGAGTGACACAGAAGCGATTAGAATTGATACACCTGATGAAGAAGTGTTAGAAATGCTTCAAGATGTTAAAGAAAACATTATTGTTTGTGGACATACCCATATACAATTTAACCGTATAATTGGTAGCAAAAAAATAATTAATGCTGGTAGTGTTGGGCTACAAAGTCGAGCAAAAGGAGCTTGCTGGTTATTACTTGATAATGAAGTACATCTAAAAGTGACTAAATACAACTTTGAGAAAGCTGCTGAGGGAATTCTTCAAGGAGAATGTCCTTATAAAGAAGATTTTGCTGAACATATTTTAAATCCTCCCAATGTGGGACCTTAATATAAATTATTTATGTAACTTTTGTTCAGCTAACAGGTGCTTTTCTTGAAGATCATTGAGTTGCATATGCAGCTCTTTTTTCTTTATTCCATGAAAGAACTTAATCATCTTTCATTTTCTGTGGTGTAGCGCTGGTTTTTGCGCTACATGGATGGCTAACGGTGCAGTTTAGTTGAATAACGCTCATTTAATTAATCAAACTTTTTTATAAAAATCTCATACTTAGTTAGAAAGATTAACTCCATTTTGATCAATCTTTTTTCAAAATGGAGTTACTGATAAATAAAGGCTGAAGGTAATATTCATTGTAAAAAGTAAAAGAAAAATCAAGTCAGAAATAGAACTCTGACTTGATTGCAAATTTAAAAGTATAACCCCTTGCCTACGGGCTGAACAGTTTCTAGTACAGTGTCAGCCATTCTTTTATTAATTAGGGTTCTTATAATCCAAGCTGATAGATCTTGCGCAGCAAAGCAACCCGCAGCAGTCGAGATATTGCCTTCGTTTACGAAACTTTGTTCAATTACATCTACATTAAATTCTTTGAGCTGCTCCACTACGGATGGATATGTAGTAGCTTTTTTGCCAGTTAACAATTTTTTTGCTCCTAGTATTAGTGCACCGGAACACATAGAACCTATTAATTGTTTATTTGGATCTAGATGAATTTTATCAAGATATTGTTGATTTTTATATAAATCTTGGACACCCTTACCGCTAGAAACTATTACTGTGTCAGCAGAGGGGATTTCAGATATGTTTCCTGTCATTGGTATACGTAAGCCAGACATAGATACATGAGTTTTTTCTGTTCCTAATAGTTGGACTTCCCAATTCGAAATACCACCAACTAGTCGTACACGATTTAATAAGTCCCATGGTAAAAAAACATCTATATCAGTAAAGTTATCGAAACAGACTATTGCAATTTTCATTCCTTAACCCTCCGTTATTATAATATTAAAAACACCTATATTATAATCATTTCAGGGATACTTAGGAAGTTTAGGCCGTTTAAAAATTCAAAATTATTATATTTAACTGGTGTTTCACAGTACGGAGAAATATGCAGTAGCTTCTTCAAGAATCGTGCGCGATTGTTTAATAAGCGTAGCTGTTCTTCTTCAACTAACGGTGCAGTTTAGCAAAATAAAGATAGAAGGGGAATAAGTCTATTAAAACGAATTTTAATTATATAAGGGAGTGATGATATTGAAAAAAATTATTCTAATTTTGTCCTTAACCCTTTTATCAAATGGTTTATTAGGGTGTCAACAAAGCAGTGGAACGGAAAATAACAATGATAATATCTCAAAACAAAATGAAACTACCGAGAATGAGATAACGAATGAAAATTATGATATTGAAGGAATTGTTACCGAAGTTAGTAGTGAGAATAAAGGAGTATTATTAGACTTAACAGAGAAAGGAAACGAAAGAGCAGAACAAATGTGGTTTTTTTTGAATGAGAACACTAAAATTTCTAACAAAAATGAAGAAACTGTTCGTTTTGAGAACTTAAAGCCAAAAATTAAATTAAGAGCTAATCTTAGCAAATGCATTCAACCAGCAATACCACAATGCTCTGCAAAAGAAATTGTAATTTTAAATTAAACTCCCATGAAAGAACGAAATAATCTTTCATTTTCTGTGGTGTAGTGTTGATTGTACGCGACATGGATGGCTAACGGGGTGCTTTACTTAAAGATGGGATTCCACAGAGATCCCATCTTTTTCTTATTCAACAAACGGGGCAGGATAGTTGAAGTAAAATAACATTGAAAGCAGTAAAAATTTCATAAAGGTGGTCAATTGAATGGGCAAGATTATCTTGATACAGCATTGTCAGTCGGAGCATCATATTAATAATATGTCAGGTGGATGGACTGATACTCCTTTAACTGAATTTGGTAGAAAACAAGCAAAAACATTAGGCGGAAAATTAAAAGAATTGGTAGATAGTAATGATGATTATGTTCTGTATTCTTCTGACTTACTCAGAGCGTTACAAACAGCAGAAATAGTAGGTAGAGAATTAGGTTTAGATGTTATTAAAGATAAAAGTCTGCGTGAAATAAATACTGGTGTTGCGGCAGGAGAGACAAAGGATTGGGCAAGAGAAAATAGAAATCCAAGAACAAGAAATGGATTTGATTTAGATTATCAGGAATTTCAAGATGGTGAAAGCTGGCGAGAATTTTATAGTCGAGTTTGTAGTTGTATGGATAGGATATATGAATCTGAAAAGACCAAAAATCTAATGATTGTCACTCACGGAGGAACTTTAGGTTATATACTTGCTTGGTGGATGAAATTTGAGCCAGAAATGATTGTTAACGCTTATTTTTCTTCATCAGTAGGCGGGGTTACAATTCTAAGTCAAAATAGTTTTCAGCAAACGGAGCAGTTTAGTTGAGAGGGAAAAATTACATATATAAAATAAGGCAATACATTGTTAAGATTTGATAGGTAAAGTATTCTATGGAAAGAAATTAGAGCGGGGTCGTTTCTCCAACAAATGGAGACGTTTTGTTACTAACCAAAGAAGAAGTATAGAGTAATAAAAAGAGGTGGTTGATTTGAACGCTAAAACCTTACTTGAATGGGAACGAAAACACGATGCAAAAAATCGAACAATTAAGGGATTTTGGGAAAGTTTTAAGAAATGGCGTGAAGAAGATAAATATGACTATTTAGACACGTTTAACGGAAAGTTGTACGAAGAATTTATTAGTGTTGAAGAAAAATTCATTGAATTAAAATATAGCTTCTCAAGGGTTGAAGCATTTGTGTTCTTAACTGTGAATTTTTTTTACTTTGGTACAGAAATTGGAACATACTCCATTGAATTCAACTTGGATGGGGAAGTATCAGATGATTATTTAGTTGTTGACCATTTTTGTATAAATAATATTATATCTGAAATAAAACAAAACATAACAACTGTACGAAAAGCATTAAAAGAGGGAATTGAATTTAAATCAATATCTAATATTACTGGAATTGATGAAACTTCAATAGAAATAATAAAGAAAAAATAATAAAGAAAAAATACTGTTGAACTAAAGGGTGCAAGCGTTAAACAAGATGTTGCAGCGGGGAAGTCATACTATACATTTAAGGTGGTTAAAATGAATAAAGTTTTTGTTGTAGATGGGAATAACTTTTCAAACTTTAATGAATTTTGTAAGGAGTTTTCAAGAGCTGTTCTTTCTGGAAAGTTTGAGTGGAACGGAATCCTAGATGCATTTAATGATATTTTGCGTGGTGGTTTTGGTGAAATTGAATATAGGGAAGAATATACAATTATTTGGAGAAATTCCGATAAATCTAAAAGCGATTTAGGATATGAAGAAACAATAATGAAGCTCAATGAAACTTTGGAAAGATGCCATCCAAGTAATGTGAAATATGTACTACAAGAAATAAAGGATGCGAAAATGAACAAGGGTCCAACTATATTTGACACAATAAAAGAAATAATCCTTGATAACGAAAATGTAACATTGATATTGGAATAATTCTTATTAAAGTAACGGGTGCTTTACTTCAATAAGGAGTAGAGCTTTTTTCTGCTTAAACTCCGGGGCAGGATATTTGAAAATCTAAAATAAAATGATACTTAAACTAAGTCTTAAACTAAGAGAGGGATAATTATGAACGATAATAAGAAACTGAACCAATTTACGTTGGTAGATATTATTGAAAGGAAGATACATTTTACAAATACAAATACCATTTATGATAAAACTGAGTTTCAATATACCAATGAGGGTGAACTCTTAGCTTATAATGAAATGCTGGTGGATGTTAAACATATGGATGAGAACGGATTTATAAGTAAATACCTAAAAATAATAAACCAAATTAAAGTACAGTTCGAAAACGAAGAATATAAAGACGAAAAAGAAATTGAGAAAATGTCCGGATACAATAACGCAATAGTATCCATTTTGGAGTGTATAAACCCAATTTATTTATATGATTTAGATGATTAAAACAACCTTAATTGAATAAGATTGTTAAGTATTACACTTAAACTAAACCAGCTAATAGATTGTCAATAAAAATCTTTTAAATTAAAAAACACTTCATGCTATACTAAAAAGCGCAAACCAAATAACCCTCCGAATTCGATTTGGAAGGTTTTTGTTGTATTTGAAAATTCTGGCACTACATGGTTTCTTGGAATGGTGTTTTCGTTTTTAAAATCGCATAAATCCAATGTAAAAGCTTATTTCGTGCGATAGTTTCAGGTGTTGTTTTCTTTTTCCGACTATCCCGAATAGAACAACGAACAGCTGTATAAAGCATGTGGCGAAGCCTAGCCGAGCCACGTTTAGTAATGTGTTTTTTTGTGCCTTTAAAGCGACCTGATTCAAACACACTGGGATCTAGTCCCACGGGTGCTTCCGTTCGACCCCGGCTACTATCAATCTATAAATTGAATGAAAAATAGTCAACCAGATTACTCTGGCTGACCTTATAATACGACGGGGTGCTTTACTTGAAGATTATTGAGTTGCATAGCAGCTCTTTTTTTATTGAACTGACGAAGCAGGTTTGTTTAAGACAGGTAAGCTAAGGGTTAAATGTACGGATATCATAGACGGGCACACTTCATTCAACATTTATATTTGATGATTAGAAATGGGAAGACAATACGGGAGAAAATCTGTCGGCAACAAATCGAAAACGACCTTTACAAAAAAACACTCCCGAAGGAGTGCTCACCGCTTTAGTTCAAAAAGGTAAAATCCATAGTCTGTGGAAACACCGGAATAACCCATTTGTCGGAGCATTGCGGTAATATTACCACGGTGATATGTACCGTGATTAACCACGTGCCTAACGAGATCTTTGTAATTAGCCCGCAACTCACCGAATTTAAGCGGATACTCAGATATTTCCTCTAAATCATCTTGGTGGTTCAAGATAAACTCTTCATATCGAGCCGCAATTTTAGCATAATAAGCCTCAAAAGAGTTAAGCGTGGCATCTTTTACCTCTTCAAGTGAACTTGTCATCGCAGCATAGATGTCCTCAGGACTTTCATGGGACATTATGCTGAGCCAAGTATTATCCACAGAATAGATATGTGCTAATGCGTCGCCAATCGTAGGAAATACACTATTTAGTGGTTTACGGTACAGATCATCAGGAAGTTTCCTTAAATGTTCAAAAACTCTTTTATTAGCCCAAACATGGTAACGAAATAGTTCAAGCGTATCTTTCATTATATACCTCCTGGATCCTGATGTTTTTTCCAATAGTATGTATGGTGTTCCATACATCGAAACGAATCCTTTAACTATTATGCACGATAAATTATGTATATGTATGCACGAACGTTTTTACGGATTTATAATACATTCACTTGTCTTTAACTTTACAGAGTTGCGATTCGTGTTTTTTTACAAGGAAAATGAGAGCTTTATGTAGAATATATACAGTATTAGGAAATATAAAGTTCTGTATCATAACGTGTGGTTGATTTCCATTCCGACTGAACGCTTGGTAGGTGCCGTTACGCTTTTGGAGTCTTCAATCAACTTAAATAGGGTATACGTTATAACAAATTACATCTCCTAATTTCGCGTTGTGCTATATATTAAACCTATAATACATGGAGAGGTTACCAAATTTATAAAATATTCTCCTGTTCGGGTATTATAGAAAGGAAGAGATTAAAAGGAGCTTGTAATAATGAACATTAGTAATTTTTCTATTAAAAGGCCTGTTTTTACAATAGTTACGATGTTGTTAGTCATTATATTAGGTGGCGTTTCATTATTGAAAATACCTATTACGCTTATTCCAGAATTACGTCCACCTATAGGCATCGTTGTTACCAATTATCCTGGTGCAAGTCCAACAGAGGTTAATGAGAAAATAACGAAGCCCTTAGAAACAACACTCGCCACCTTACCAGGGATAAAAAAACTACAGTCTACCTCGCAAGAAGGGTCCAATTTAATTATACTCGAGTTTGATTGGTCAACTAATATTGATGATGCTCAGCTCGATATTTTACAACGCATCGATATGACCCCTTTACCGAATGATGCAGAGAAACCTAACTTTTTAAAGTTTGATCCATCACAATTTCCTATAATACAACTTTCACTACGTGCGGAAAATGACAATATAGATGTACGTTTATTGGCGGAAGCGTTAGAAAAAGAACTCCGTCGAACAGCAGGTGTCGCAAGCGTCAATATTTCTGGTAAGCTGGTGGAAGAAGTTCAAATAACTTTAGATGAATCGAAGCTAGTTGAAAAAGGATTAACGCAAGCAGATATTATTCAAATTATTCAATCGAACAATGTTTCTCTTCCTGGTGAGCCGGTGTTAACGGCAGACGGAAAGATGTTAACGACACGTATTTTAAGCACTATAAATTCGCCTGAAAGCATTGCGGATTTAATCATTTCAGTAAATCCACTAGATGGTAAAGCATTAACAGTAGGAGAAGTAGCGACTGTTGATCGCGTGGAACAAAAATCCATAACTACTACACGAGCAAATGAGCATGCTGCGGTATTAATGTCTGTATTACAGGAATCAGGTGCTAATACAGCAGAGGTTTCAAAAGCTTTTAAAGAAGCTTTAAATGAATTATTAACAAAGAAGCAATATCAAGGAATCGTTGCAGACGTACTAGTGGACCAAGGGAACTACGTGGATTTAGCCATTAGTAATATCGGATCTTCTTTACTTCTAGGTGGATTATTTGCAATGTTCATATTATTTGTCTTTTTACGTAGTGTGAAAAGCCCTATTATCATTGGCATTGCGATACCATATTCAGTGATTGTTACATTTGTTTTAATGTTTTTTGCAAATTTTTCGCTCAATATTATGACGTTAGGGGCGTTAGCACTTGGCATCGGTATGTTGGTTGACAATGCTATCGTTGTTATTGAAAACATTGAACGACATTTAGGACTTGGCAAGGATCCGAAAACAGCAGCGAAGGAAGGTACAAAGGAAGTGGCACTTGCGATTACTGCTTCCACTCTCACAACGATTGCAGTATTCATTCCTGTAATGTTTATTGAAGGTTTAATAGGACAAATTTTCACAGAATTTGCATTAACTATTTCCTTTAGCTTAATTGCTTCTTTAGTTGTTGCGTTAACAGTTGTCCCAATGCTTGCAAGTCGTCTTTTAAAAATGAAATCTACGAATATTTACGAAAAACGTAATGAGTCATTTTTTTACAAACGCTACAAAGCATCAATTATTTGGGTATTGCGTCACCGTATGCTTGTACTAATATCAGCAGTTGTCTGTTTTGGACTTGCGTTGTTTGGGCTTATGAAAATTGGTACTGAGTTTTTACCTCCAACGGATGAAGGGTTTGCCTCCATTAGTGTAAATCTAGAAAAAGGGGTAGCAGTATCAGAAACAGAAAAAGTTGTAGCGAAAATTGAAGAACGCCTAAAACGGGAGCAAGATGTTGACGTATATGTTAGCCTAATCGGTGGTACGCAACAGGCACAGGCACGGGGACAAACAAGTGCAAACCAAGCAGAACTATATGTAAAGCTTGTTCCTCTAGCAGATAGGAATCGTTCAATTTTTCAATTTGTAGAAGAGGTTGAGCGAGATTTGCATAAAGAGCTAGGTGAACAAGTTGAAATCAACTTTAATGTCTCAACGACAACAGGATCGTCACCAAATACATTAACGTTTAGGTTAACAGACTCTGATGAGCAAAGACTTCAAAGCTCTGTTGATAAATTACAGCAGGAGCTTTTAAAAGTAAAAGCCATCACAAAAGTATCTACGGATTTAGATATTACTGTAAAAGAAATTCAAGTAGAAGTAGACCGAGAAAAGGCGAAGGACTACGGATTTGTACCCGCACAAATTGCTCAAACGGTCAATCAAATGACGAAGGGGCAGCTAACTACGCAAATAATGGCAGAGGATGGTGCTGTATTGCCTGTTTATACAGGCTTTGGACAAGTGTTTAATGATAGTATCGAGTCATTAAAATCGATGCAGCTTCGTTCACCTGCAGGTTTATTTGTAAAGCTAGAGGACATTGCTACAGTTTCTGTCCAAGAAGGACCAGTATCGATAAGACGTTCTGATCAGGCGGCAGCGGTTGCATTTTTTGTCGAGTATGAAACGAAGGAATCGCTCGGAGGTATCTCAGCCAAAGTGGACAAAGTATTAGAAAAAGCGAAATTACCAACTGAAACTCAAGTTGTCTTTAGTGGAGATCGTGAGCTTTACGATAGTGCGATTAATGATATGCTTTTAGCCGTGGCATTAGCAATAGTCCTTGTATATATCGTAATGGCTGCTCAATTTGAATCATTCAAATATCCATTCGTTATCATGTTCACAGTACCATTAATGATTATTGGCGTTGCCATTGCAATGTTTGCTACGAACACGTTAGTTGGTGTGACATCTGTTATAGGCATCTTAGTACTAGTTGGAATTGTTGTGAATAACGGGATTGTACTTGTCGATTATATTAATCAACAAAAAGCTAGGGGAATGGAGACGTATGATGCGATTTTACTGGCAACACAAGATCGACTTCGACCAATTTTAATGACTGCACTAACAACAATCTTAGGATTGCTACCACTTGCTCTTGGTATTGGTGAAGGAACAGAGATGAATCAGCCAATGGGAGTTGTAGTAATCGGAGGACTTGTGACATCAACTTTGTTGACATTATATATTGTACCGATTATTTATAGCTTAATGGATAAAGAAACGAGGAAGATGCGGTAAGTTCAGGGGGGATGAAAATGGGGGTTCATTTTTTTACAGGTTTTCCAGGTTTTATTTCAAGTCAATTAATACGTGCGTTATTTCGAAAAAAACAATCACAGGAAGTCATCGCTATTGTTTTAGCCGGTGAATTTGTTAAAGCAAATTTAGAAAGAGAAAAAATAGTAGCGGAGTTTCCAAACTGTTCTATTCGCATTGTAGAGGGAGATATTACATTACCGAATCTCGGTCTTGAAGATCAAGCCGTACAGGACATTGTCCCTCAAATTGAGGTGCTCTGGCATCTAGCTGCTATTTATGATTTAGCAGTACCACGCGATCTAGCGTGGAAGGTAAATGTGCATGGTACGACGATGGTCAATGATTTTGTTCGAACACTACCGAACTTAAGACGCTATATGTATTTTAGTACAGCATATGTAGCTGGAACCCGCGAAGGTGTTTTGCGTGAAAATGAACTAATTCGCCCGCCCGCATTTAAGAATTATTATGAAGAAACAAAATATGAAGCTGAGCATCGAGTAGAAGATTTGAAATCAGAAATACCACTGACAATTATTCGACCTGGCATAGTACGTGGACATTCTGAAACAGGAGAAACGATTAAATTCGATGGGCCTTATTTCTTTTTAAATATGGTAGATAAGTTAAAGTACCTTCCTTTTATCCCGTATATTGGGCGATCAACTTCAACAATAAATGTGGTACCAGTGGATTATATTATAAATGCCTCGACTTATCTCGTTGATGAAAAATGTGCTGAAGGGAAAACTTTGCATCTAACGGACCCAAATCCTCATCCTGTGCAGGAAGTGTATCGTACGATGGTAAAATTATTAACGAATCATTATCCTAAAGGGCGATTACCGTTAATACTAGCAAGAACATCTTTACAAATACCATTTATTCGAAAATATCTAGGCGTTGAGCAAGAAACTCTAGACTACTTAGCTTGGAA
Organism: Lysinibacillus sp. CNPSo 3705; assembly: GCF_028674935.1. Lineage (NCBI taxonomy): Bacteria > Bacillati > Bacillota > Bacilli > Caryophanales > Bacillaceae > Lysinibacillus > Lysinibacillus sp. CNPSo 3705. The sequence goes on from NZ_JAQZSD010000005.1 coordinate 69,069, forward strand.
TGCTAAGTTCGATACATCTGAAGCAGTTACTATTTTGAAAAAGGGTAGTATTGTATGTCCCGATTTTATACTGACTATGCCTAGAATGATTGATTTTTATTTAGCGCATAAAGACGATAAAAGCTATCGAATTCAAATAAAATGAAGCGTCAATTAGAGGACGGTGATAGAAATCGATGTTTACATTCTCTTCAGCTGGTGTCCAAACACCCGCTGAAAAAAGTTAAAGCCTCCGGCGGATGTCACAAAATCATCGCATCCATGCGAAAACCGCTAATTGACCTGCAGCAGTTTGCTGACGCTGCGCTTTCGCACAAAAAACATCTACAGGGCTAGAACTAAGCCTTTTTCGGATGCAATTAATGCCGAGCTATTATTGATCTTGCGATAAACATAGAGTTATTGTAGATTAAAAATGGGGTAGATAATTTTGCCACTCATATATGATAGTGCTATAATAAGTTTTCAGAAGAAATAAACCTTCGACGTTTTGTCAAAGGGGAGTAGCTAACAGGTACGAGCGAAGTATCTGGATTCACATTCGTCATGACGTGGTTTTTTACCATCGGGTGTGATAAGCGAATAATTCTAAACTAGCAGTATTCAACGACTAGTATTTATTTGCTTAGCGAGACCTTTGCCTTTTATAGGGGCAGAGGTCTTTTCTTTTGTACTCGTATAGTAATGATAATTTGGGTATACAGAGCTTTAGAGGAGGCACATGAATGGAATCAATTTTATTACAATACGGCTGGGTACTTATTGTACTTGTAGTATTAGAAGGGTTATTAGCAGCAGATAATGCAGTTGTAATGGCTGTGATGGTGAAGCACTTACCACGAGAACAACAAAAAAAGGCATTATTTTATGGATTATTTGGCGCATTAATTTTTCGATTTTCAGCACTTTTTGTCATTACAGTATTAGTGAATTATTGGCAAATTCAAGCGTTGGGAGCAGCTTATTTACTATTCATGTCTGCCAAAAATATATATGATTTGCGTCATAAAGGGGATTCAAACGAAGAATCTAACGATGAAGTAGGGAAAAAGGGCGCTGGTTTTTGGATGACCGTGCTTAAGGTTGAGGCAGCGGATATTGCATTTGCTATTGATTCTATGCTTGCTGCAGTTGCCATTGCTGTAACTTTACCGCATGTAGGGAACTTTGATATAGGTGGCATCAATGGTGGACAATTCATGGTCATGTTACTTGGAGGGTTTATCGGAGTTATAATGATGCGATTTGCGGCACAATGGTTTGTGAAAATATTAAATGACTACCCCTCACTTGAGACCGCTGCGTTTTTAATTGTAGGTTGGGTAGGCGTGAAGCTTGTTGTGTTGACTTTGTCACATGAGAAGGTGGGCATATTACCTGCAGAGTTCCCGCATTCTACAGTGTGGGAGTTAACTTTCTGGATTGTATTAGTGGCCATCGCATTAGTAGGTTATATAGTAGGAGTTCGTCATAAAAAACAAGTTTAATGATCTTTAAGAGGAATAGTCGTATCTATTCCTCTTTCTTTTTTGATGTATTTTTTCTATACTAATATCTATCGAGTTTGGCATCATATAAGGAAGGGGTTGTCAAAGTGCCCTGGAAAAGATCAAAGAATAGGCTTGTTACACCTTTTCAGGTACTTGTCTCTTATTATTTTATAGCTATAGCTATTTCCTTCCTGTTACTACTGCTACCAGGCGTTCATCAAGAAGGTGTTAAAGTTTCATTATTAGACAGCTTGTTTACTGCAGTAAGTGCAGTTAGTGTAACAGGTTTAACAACATTCAATATATCTGAAAGCTATACCACATTCGGGCTCGTGATGGTTCTTGTTATTTTACAGCTTGGTGCAATTGGCATTATGTCACTTGGTACCTTTGTGTGGTTACTTGTTGGGAAAAAAATCGGTATGCGTGAGCGTCAATTGATTATGATCGATCATAATCAATACAATTTGTCAGGGGTAGTTCAATTAATTCGGGAAATATTGAAAATCTTAATCGGCATTGAAGTGATGGGTGCGTTCATTTTAACTTTGCACTTTACTAACTACTTTGACACTTTCGAAGAAGCCTTGATTCATGGTGTCTTTGCCTCCATTTCAGCTACTACAAATGGTGGCTTTGATATTACGGGTATGAGCTTACTTCCGTTTCATAACGATTACTTTGTTCAATTGATAACAATGGTGTTAATTGTGCTTGGTGCGATAGGCTTCCCAGTATTGATTGAAGTGAAAACTTTTTTATTAAATCGCCACGCAAATTTCCGCTTTAGTTTATTTACAAAAATAACTACCTCTACATATGCAATTTTATTTGTCGTAGGGGCTGTCGTTATTTTATTGCTTGAATCATTCCATTCCTTTAAGGGAATGTCTTGGCATGAGGCTTTGTTTTCTGCAATGTTTCATTCTGTTTCAACACGTTCAGCTGGACTTACGACGTATGATGTCACAACCTTTAGTGAAGCGACAGATATTTTTATGAGCTTTTTAATGTTTATTGGTTCTTCGCCAAGTTCAGTTGGTGGAGGAATACGTACAACAACTTTTGCCATGGCTATATTATTCCTAATTACCTTTTCGCGAGGAAGAGAGGATATTCAAGTATTCGGACGTGAAATACATTTAATTGATGTATTCCGCTCGTTTGTTGTTATTTTATTGGCATTCTTTATGGTATTAGTTGCGACAATTATTTTACTCATTACTGAGCCACACGCATCACTCATTCAAATAATCTTTGAAATTACATCAGCGTTCGGAACGTGTGGGATGTCTTTAGGAATCACTTCCGACCTATCGGTAGTTGGCAAAATTATCATTATGATTTTAATGTTTGTTGGTCGTGTCGGTTTAATTTCCTTCCTTTACACATTAGGTGGCGGAGGTAGAGGAAAAAAATCTACTTATCACTATCCTAAAGAGCGGGTAATTATTGGGTAAATTACTAGGAGAATAAAAAAGAGCTAATTCCGCTCTTTTTATTCTTTCCGATTAAAAAACTGAGAAATTTAGAGATTACGTCAGTAGGAAATCTACGCATAAAAGGTGTCAAAGATTGTTTAATTGACGAAAAAACGGACGTTGCCACAAAATTGTCGAAAAATTTTAAATTGTTTTTTCCTGGTTATTACGATTAATTAATAGGTAATTTTTACAATATTAGGGTGTTGACGGGTTGAGAATTTCGTACTAAACTTTTTTAGGATAATTGTACTGCGCATAGAATATTTGTTGATTGTCTTAAGGTTATGGTAATTACTTACAACGACACAAATGAATTGGTCATTTTAGGTTACTGGAAAATTTGAAAATGCTCGCTTAAATAGATGAAAAAAACGCTAGTCCTAAACTTTATTAAAGGACTAGCGTTTCTTATTATATAGAGTGGATTGTTGCAAAGTATGGTGCTTGACCGTGACGGAAGTAGGTTAATAAATAGCCATTTTTTTGTACAATTTTGCCATTCGAGAAATTTTGGTAATCTACATGGTGCGGAATAATAAGGGTATGTTTAAACAACTCTTTTTCAGATAGATTGAAGCTGGCGAATTCCTCACCTGCAATTGCAGGGTTTTCACGTAAGGCCGTATAAAGTGCTTTCTGTTGTTCCTCTGTAGGGCGCTCCTTCCACCATAATTTACGTGGCTGGAACTGCTGTGCCATTAAATAATCTAGTTGCATTAGACTTTGAATGATCGTTAAATTAGCACCCTCTACAGTTTCTAAAAACATTAATAAACGACGGAATAAATCCTCAAGCTGATGACCGATACGAGACCAACCTTTTGTTTCCCAATAAGTACCGAAGTTTTGGAAGAAATCAAATGGTGTTTCAAATACTTCAGTTACTAAGTATTCAATTGTATGATCCATACGATGATCGTTCCAATATTTCTCAAGTACATCCTCTGCATGTTTAATGCGTACTATATCATCAAACGTTAAGACATTGTTGGAGAAAATCTCGTAAGGAGATTGGTCCACATACGTATAGCCGAATTTTTCAGCCTCTAGACGAAGGCCAGTACCGCGCAGCAGTTTAAGGAATCCAAGCTGTAATTCTTCTGGTCGCATTGCGAAAACATCATTAAAGGTTTGACGGAAGCTTGCATAATCCTCCTCCGGTAAACCAGCGATTAAATCTAAATGCTGATCAATCTTTCCACCTTCTTTGACCATCGTCACTGTCCGTGTTAGCTTTTCAAAGTTTTGACGGCGCTTTACAAGAGTATTTGTTAAATCATTCGTTGATTGAACACCAATTTCAAAACGGAAAAGACCTTTAGGGGCGTTATCATTTAAAAACTGGATAACTTCAGGACGCATAATATCTGCCGTAATTTCAAATTGGAATACAACTCCTGGCTTATGTTCATCGATTAAAAATTGGAACATTTCCATGGCATAGCTGCGGCTTATATTAAATGTACGGTCGACAAATTTAATAGTACGTGCACCATTGTCCATCAAGAATCGGATATCTTCTTTTATTTTTTCTCGGTTGAAATACCGAACACCTACTTCAATAGAAGATAAACAAAATTGACAGCTAAATGGACAGCCTCGACTTGTTTCAATATATTGAATTCGTTTGCTTAGATGAGGGAGGTCCTCTTCAAAACGAAATGGACTTGGTAACTCACGTAAATCTATTTTGGGTGCTTGTGCGTGAATGCGTACTTTACCATCCTCTAAGTAGCAAATCCCTGGAACATCGTCTAATGCAATTTCTCCATGCAAATAGCGTAGTAACTGTTTAAAGGAGGTTTCTCCTTCACCCATAACAATGAAATCAACCTCTTCAATTCTACGTAACCAATGGTGGGCATCATAAGAAACCTCAGGACCACCGAGCAAAATTTTAACATTTGGACAGACAGTTTTTAACATTTTGATGACGTGAATAGTTTCTTCAATATTCCAAATATAGCAACTAAATCCTACAATATCAGGTTTTTTTTGGAATAAATCTGATACAATATTAAAAGCAGGATCTTTAATTGTATATTCTGCAATAATTGGATTAAATTCTGGTAAAGCTGCACCTTTTAAATAACGCAATGCTAAATTTGTGTGAATATACTTTGCGTTTAAAGTAGTTAAAATAGTATTCATGCAATAATCTTCCTTTCAATTTCTAATTGTAACAGTCAAGTAGCTGTCATACAATATAATCCTTTTTACCTATTTATTTTGTGAACAGTTCGTGAAATAATTTTTATACTTAAATTTACTAAATTTTGTAATAATAGATTCGTGCAGTCATAAAGTATAGTAAAGGCTCAAAATTCGATTAAGAGGTTTTTACTCTTTTGAAAGGTTCGGTGAGAAAGTTGAAGCAAAATGATATTAATCAATGTTTTGGAAATCTTATGACAAGTACTTCGTCACCAACACTTATTCTTAATAAAGCAGGGAAAATTTTAAACGTGAATGAGACGGCTATTAAACTTTTTAATCTCAATTCAACGTATATTGGCTATTTAACTATGGACGAGCCATCTAATTTAAAATGGGCGAAATTCGTTAAACAATTAGAAAATGATTTAAGATCAGAAGAAATCTTCAATATTCAAACAAATGGTAATGAGTATGAAATGATGTCCTTCAAATGTTTTTATGATCCAAACACAGAGGAAATTGTTGCGCAAATTTCAACGTTAAATAATGACATAGCTCATGAATTATATGTTAGTCAAGAGCAGGAGAGATCACAATCTCTCAATGCTTATGATCACTTACCGTATGCTGTTATTATAAGTGACGCTAGCGGGATAATTCTTGGGCTAAATAAGTATGCTGAAATGTTTTTAAGAACCGAAAAATCGCTGCTACTTCATAAGGCACATCAGCACATATTCGATGCATTTACATTGAAGAAGGGTCAAATTACAACATACCTTTCTAAACTGATGGGCGAAAAGCATGCAAGTATTCATGTAGTTGATGAAACTATAGTTACTAGCCCTTGCTATTATGAAATTTCGAGTATCTTTGATGAATATAACAATATTATTGTCACAGTCATTAATGATGAAACAGAAAAGAAACAACTTCAACATAAAGTTGAACATCAACAAGCTTTAAATGTTGTCGGTCAAATGGCTGCAAGTATCGCCCATGAAATTCGTAATCCATTAACTTCTTTGAAGGGCTTTACCGAATTGCTAAAACTAAATGCAGATGAAGAGTCACGCATGTATTTATCTGTCATCGATAGTGAGCTTCAACGGATGGAACAAATTTTATCCGAGCTTTTAGTATTGTCCAAGCCAACATGTATGAAAGTAGAATTATTAGAGCTAGATCACATTGTAAAGCAAGTGATTGAGTTTATGCTTCCAGATGCGCTTATGAAAAATGTTATGATTCAATACATTTCTCCTTCTACACAAGTATACATTGGTGGCAATGAGAATCGTTTAAAGCAAGTATTCATGAATCTTATTAAAAATGCGATGGAATCCATGAATAATGGTGGAACGATTACAGTAGAAATGAATGTTAGTGACTGTGCGATTGTAGAGTTACTGATTAAAGACGAAGGTGTCGGTATGGACAGTGCTACCCTTCAAAACTTATTCCAACCTTTTTACACGACAAAATCAACAGGGACGGGACTAGGTCTTGCATTCGTGAAAAAGGTGATTGAGGAGCATGAAGGTGTAATAGGTGTGAATAGTGAATTACAGAAGGGTACATGCTTCCACCTGCAATTCCCGATATACACATTTAATCAGATGGATACAATGGATGTTTCCACGAAAGATTCTGCTTATTTAGTAACATAAAAAGCGTCTGAGTGGTAAATTAAACTACTGTGAAAAACTTAAAATCAAATATTGCTTTTGACAATGCTTTTCTAATGTCGCTATAATGGCATGTATAAAACGCGAATTGAGAGGAAAAGGATATGACGTCAGAAGATATAAAGCAATCTTTAAAATTATATATAGTATTATCACGTGCACATAAAGCGATTAATGAGATGACCCATCAATTTTTTCAAGACAATGGATTAAATCCTACTGAATTTGCTGTATTAGAGCTTCTTTATCATAAAGGAAGACAGCCATTACAGCAAATTGGCAATAAAATTTTGCTAGCTAGTGGGTCTATTACGTATGTCATTGACAAACTTGAAAAAAGAGGGTATTTGTTGCGTGTCTCATGTCCATCAGATCGCCGTGTTACCTATGCAGAAATAACAGACAAAGGTGAAGCATTTATGGGAGAACTATTTCCAAAGCATGAACAGCATTTACATGAATTGATGAGTGCATTATCTGTTGAAGAAAAAGACCAAGCTATCACCTTATTAAAAAAATTAGGCCTGTCTATTAAAGACTTATCTTATTAAAAAGAGTTGTCTCAATGAGTTTGAGGCAACTTTTTTTGTTGTTTTGGAAGAAGTTAAATTGTACGCCAACAAATCCCTCTTACATCATTTGCGTCATAGATAAGGCGGGAGCGAGCACAGGCGAAGGACTAAGTATCCTGAGTGCTTTAAAGCCCACGTGATCGTTCCTAACGCCTGCAGGAACGAAAATCAGCCCTACAATAAAATAAAGGCTCTGTTAAAGTAGAACGTTAATAGTTGGAACCTGTTGAGCTTCTTGCTATAATTTCTAAACGAAACATAGCAGCATTAGTCGACAACAAGTTTTTGAAAAAATAACACAACCAACATAAAAAAGACTATAGAGCAAACAAGTTTGTCTATAGTCTTTTTTGAATTATTATTTTTTAGCAATAGTTGCTGCCATTTTAAGCATAGCATCTGTTAAATCTAATTCGTCGTTATCGTGAATTGTTAGTTTTGTAATTAAACCGTCTTTTTCAAAAACAACGCCGATTACTTTTTCTTTATCTTCTTTAAAATGTACAACATAACCCTCAATGTTTTTAACATCTTTAAATGCAGCTAGATCCTCAGAAGATAAAGATGATGGTTCACCAACAGCATTCATATAATCTTGCATAGATGTTTTTGCATCTTCATATTTTGTTTGTGACGCATCAATAGATTCGATACGCATAAATACATTAGGATTGTCTTTAAAAACTAACATGTCTTTACCTGGTTCTTCTGGGGTAAGTGTAAATCCAGGTAGTTGGTGCACTTTATAGTCTTGATCAGCACTTTTAGATTCCGTTGCTTTTTCAGTCTTGTCTACACCTTTTTGTACATATTTAACTTCTTGTTCTTTTTTAGTTGTATTGTCTTTATTGTCTTTATTATCCTTATTTGTTTCATTTGATGTCGGCGTTTCTTGTGATTCATCTACAGTTGTATCCTTAGATGATGGTTGTTGCTGTTCAGTCGGTGTATTTGATGGCTCATTTTTTTGAGCATCAGAATCCTTTGTTTCAGAAGTATTACATCCTACAACTAAAACAGCTGTTAGTAATAATGCCGGTACAGAAAATAATTTTTTTTGCATGAAAAGCCCTCCCTTTCTTAATTAAACGCTAGTAAAGATAAAATGTTTCCAAATTTTAATGTTATCATGTTAAAGGTAACACTAAAAATAATAGTAGTACAAAAACTACATGGGTTACAATAACAAGTGGCATACTTTTACGCCATTCATATAAAAAGCCCCAAATAAGGCCTGTTACAAGTGCAGCGATCATACCAAGCATAAAGCCGCTTAATGCAATAGAGATTGCACATAATATCGCAGTTACAATAACAGCAAAAGTAGGACGCATAAAACGTTTCAGCTGTTGTTGAACATAGCCACGCCAAAAGATCTCTTCACCAATTGCAACAATGAATACGAGTAAAATATAGTGCCAAATATTTTGTGGTCCATAGTTTGTTAAAAATTTTTGTACTGACTGTACTAATGAATCATTAATGTATGGTGCAAGCCAATAGCCAAAGCGTATAATACCGTATGTTATTGTACCGTACCCAATACCGAAAAGTAAAAATTTCCAGGTAGGTAACTGATCTTCAATTTTACCTGCCAAAATGGCAATGGCGATACATACAAGTAAAGTAAATGCATATAGGTACCAAAATACAGCTTGGTTAGCAAAGGTATATGCAAGCATGCCATAAACGAATAATAAAGAAAGGAGCAATATTATTGTTTGTTTCGAATTTGTAAGCATTATTCGACCTCCATGCTTTTAATATTATCAAAAAAAAAGCCCCTTATCATCTATAAAGACAAATAGGGACTATTCAGACTATTAAGCCTCGTTTGTATATAAAATTTTGTAACGTTTATGGTTGACGACCGTTTTTTCTTCAATTTCAAGAGAATCGAAATTCGCCATGTATGTTAAATCAACGATCACCGAATTTTCATTTACTTTTTCTACTATACCTTGTAAGCCATCTTTAAACTCGATAATATTTCCAACTTCAGCTATTTTCACAGACAGTCAGCTCCTTCATCGACTAATAATATACAGTTTGCATGAAAAAATGGAAAACGTAAAGCTTTTTTTGAATAATTCATAATTTATTACACAAAATATTGAGAAGTGAGGAAAAGAAAAAATGGAAAAATACGAAAATATGCTTAAACAATTACAAAATGGGGAATTACATAGTATAGAAATAGAAAAGGAACAATTTTATGAGTTTCGAGAAGTACTTGTAAAACATCCTTTATTTAAACATTTTAGAGGTGAAGCCAAACAAAATGGACGCGTAATCTATACTTATCAAGAAGTTGCAAGAAGCTAATTTGTCGAACATTGTCGTAAGTTAATGCTGTAAGAAATGAAATATAAATGTATAATAATGGTATGATTATTTGTGTGTGGAGGGTTGTATGAATGGTCAATCTACTCTTGAAACAAATGGAGCAAACTCGTGAGATGATGATTCGCTCAGGTGTAGAGAACGGATTACAAAATGCAAAAACCATTCAACTGAGTCGCAGATTAGATCAGTTAATGAATACTTATTATAGACAGACAGCATTTGAAGAAGAAGAAGATCAAGAAGATTGAAAGAATGTTCCCGTATTTAGAATATAAACTTTTTAAATAATATGTTTAAAAAGTATTTTTTTGGAGAAAACTTATTTTGAACACAGCAACATTCTCATTTCCCCCTTTAGAGCAGTGATACCCCATCACTTGCTCTCTTTTTTTATCGTTATTTTATGCGAAATGGATTTAACTTCTTTCGGCGGTTGTCCAGCAAAAGGCATTTAGTACAAGATAGTGAAAGGAGTTTGAATTATCGCACTTATTAGACTACACTTAAATGATGAAAATAAGTGCTAATGATTGGTTACGTAGAATCGATAGCTTGGATAACAAAGGAGTATGTACATATGGGAAAAAAGAGTATTGCATTTATCGGCACTGGTGTTATGGGTGCTAGTATTGTAAAGCATTTATTAAAAGATGGTCATGAGGTGACAGTTTACACACGCACAAAGGAGAAAACGGAGCCGCTTTTAGCGCTAGGTGCAAAATGGGCAAGTACTCCAGCAGAGGCATTTAAAAATAAGGAAATTGCCTTTACAATGGTTGGATACCCTGCAGATGTAGAGGAAGTTTATTTTGGAGAAAACGGTTTATTTCAAACAGCTGAATCCGGCAATATTGTTATTGATATGACCACTTCCGAGCCAACATTGGCAAAGAAAATTTTTGAGCATGCCCAGAAGCTTGGAGTGGAAGCGCTAGATGCACCTGTTTCTGGAGGAGATATTGGAGCTCAAAATGGGACATTATCAATTATGGTTGGAGGTAGCCAGGCTACATTTAATAAAGTTTTATCAGTTATGAAACATTTTGGTGATAATATTGTTTATCAAGGTGAAGCTGGTGCAGGACAGCATGCTAAAATGTGTAATCAAATAGTTATTGCTTCAGGAATGATAGGTGTGTGTGAGTCACTTGCTTACGGTTTAAAGGCTGGGCTTGATTTACCAACAGTATTGCAATCCATTTCATCTGGTGCAGCAGGCTCTTGGTCATTAAGTAATTTAGCACCTCGTATGATCAAAGAAGATTATGCACCAGGTTTTTATATAAAGCATTTTGTAAAGGATATGAAAATTGCTTTAGACGAATCTAAAAAAATGGGGATTACATTACCAGGTCTAGCACTTGCTTATGATATGTATGAAAAGCTAGTGGAAGCAGGCTATGGTGAAAGCGGTACACAGGCTCTTTTAAAGGCGTATCAATAAAATACTGACTATAAAGAACGAAGAATTTTAAATTTTAGAAAACCCGAAGTATCATCTTATGAAAGGATGGATCTTCGGGTTTTTCATTTGATAAAGAGGCAGCTCACTAACACACAGAAAATAGTAAACTACGAAACATTACTCTTTATGAAAAAGTTTTGCGTCTAAAGAAAAACTAGATGCTCCTGCAAGTGCGAAGTATAAAGCAATTGCAGCTAAAGCTAAATCAAATTCATATCCAGCTAAGCCGTTTTCACCGATGAAGCCAACACTAAGCTTCGCCGTAAAAATGGCAACAATCATAGTCACTGTCAATAAAGCGCCAAAAAGTCTTGTACCTAAACCTAGAATAATTGCAACGCCACCGACTAATTCTATAATGGCAACAATATAAGCCATAAAGCCTGGAATACCAATGGCATCAAAATAATCAGCTGTAAAGCCGATACCACCTTGAAATTTTTGATATCCGTGAGCGGCAAAAATAAAGCCAAGCACCACACGTAAAATAGTTGAACCAATATTTTGCATAGTTTAAATAACTCCTTTTGTGTTTTTTTGCTTACGTTTCGTAACTTAGTTTATTTTTAAAAACAACTTTTGTCAAGTAACTTAATTTTATTTTTAAAACTGATTTTCGGAAAAATGATATACTCTTATATATGAACGAAGTACTTAGGAGGCAGGTAAAATTGGATCAAAAAAAAATTTGCCCACGATTTGAAAGGGCGCTAAAAATATTAAATCATAGCTGGAATACCCTGCTTATTTATCAGTTATTAGAAGGTTCTCAACGGTATTCAACCATTAAAAAACAAATGGGTATTAGCAGCCGCGTGTTAACGGAAAGATTAAAAGAATTAGAGATAGAGAACATTGTGAAACGCACTGTTATTCCATCGACACCAGTGGTGATTGAATACGAGCTAACAGAAAAAGGACATGCACTTGCGCCGGTCCTAAAAGCAATTGAAAAATGGTCGTCTACGTGGGTAGATATAGAAAAATAGTAAAAAGGATATCCAAGCGAGGGGGCTTGGATATTTTTTTATTTTGAAGATGTAATCTTTTGTATTCCACAGAGAAGGCTAAGATTCGTTTACTTTAGAGTGTTAGGTAATTAAAAATAATTGTATATTGTAAATAGTGTAAATTTTCTTTAAACAAAAGGTATTTTTTATTACATAAGGGAATTTATTTAATATTATAGAGAATGGGGAGGGGGTTTTTATGAAGCGGAATTCAGTAGTAAATGCACAGCATCGGAGCCAGTTAGCTCTTTATTTATCACTGCCAATTTTATCGTGGGCATTTTATGATTTTGCGAATACAATATTTTCTTCAAATATTAATACTATATTTTTTCCTTTTTATATGGATGAAATTTTAGGGACCAATGAGGTAATGCAGCAGGTGGCAAGCACGTTTATTTCTTATGCGAATGCCATTGCTAGCTTTTTTCTCGTCGTTTTTTCACCACTTTTTGGTGTATGGATAGATAATACGGGGTATAAAAAGAGATTTATCGTGTGGTTTGCGTCTATCTCAATCTTTGCCACCTTTATGATGGGGGTTTTTGCGAATCTACAGACGTCAACAAATTATTCAGGTGTGCCACTTAGTTTATTTTTAGTTGTAGTTAGCTTTATCATTGCAAAATTTTTCTTTAATTCAAGTCTAGTGTTCTATGATGCAATGATGAGTGATTTAGGGACAAAAGAAGAAATGCCCCTTATTTCTGGCTATGGGGTAGCGATTGGATATCTTGGTACAATTCTTGGGTTACTTGTTTATTTGTATGTAGGAAATAGTGGATTCCATCGAGCATTTATTCCAACTGCAATTTTATATTTGTTATTTTCTTTGCCATTATTTTTTATTAATAAGGATACACCAATTTCAAGGTCTCAGCGCAAGCCTATTAAATTTTTAGATGGCTATAAGGAAATTGTTCAAACCTTTAAAGACATGAAGCAATATAAAACTATTTTCACCTTTATGATTGCTTATTTCTTTTTAAATGATGCCATTGCAACAACCATTGCAATGATGGCTGTATATGCAACAACGATTGTTGGCTTTACATCGGGTCAATTTATCGTGCTTTACTTAGTGTCTACGGTTTCAACTATTATAGGCTCTTTTACATTTGGTTATATAACAAAAGCGATAGGAGCCAAACGTGCGATTACTATGGTAGCGCTATTAATGATTGTCGCTTTAACATTTGCTGTCTTTGCGACAGAGCAATGGATGTTCTGGCTTGCAGGTAGTATGTTTGGCGTATCGCTAGGATCCATGTGGGTAACATCTAGAACATATATTATTGAATTGTCTCCAGAAGACAAAAGGGGTCAGTTTTTTGGCTTATTTGCATTTTCGGGTAAAGTATCGTCCATTATTGGGCCGGCAGTTTATGGAACGGTCACATTATGGATGAAAGATTACGGAACGCTAGCAAGTCGTGTTGCATTATCGACATTAATTGTGATGACGCTAATTGGCCTATTGGTACATCTGAAAGTTAATGGCCCAAAAGTTGGGGATGGTATTTGAAAAAACGTATGCACGCCTAGTTAAGCGCCCTGTTAGAATGGAAATCAACCCAATGTTATGAAAGCAACCCATGTTCAAAATAAAATTGGAAAAAGCAAGTAGGAGAAATGTATTGCCTATGATACAATTGAATTATAAATTAAATTAAATTGTAGTTGAGGAGAAAGGAGCGGGGTTGCTTTGGAACATAAAGGTATATTGTTAGAAAGTGGCACTAATGAGCTAGAAATTGTTGAATTTGAAGTAGCGAACAATAAATTTGGTATTAACGTTATTAAAGTAAAGGAAATCATTCAACCGATTCCAGTAACATTTATTCCACACGCGCACCCGCATGTAGAAGGGATAATTCAATTACGAGGTGAGGTTTTACCAGTAGTTGATATGCTCCGAGTATTAGGGATTCAAAAGGCAGAGCGTAGTCCTCAGCAAAAATATATTGTAGCTGAGTTTAATAAACAGCGCGTAGTATTCCATGTAGATAATGTAACGCAGATCCACCGTATTTCATGGGATCAAATCGAGAAACCTTCTGATATGTATCAAGGAGGAACATCACAAGTAATTGGTGTTATTAAGCAAAATGAACAGATGATTTTATTACTAGATTTCGAAAGAATTATGGTGGATATAAATCCGGATTCTGGTATTAGTGTAGAATCCGTTAAAAAGCTCGGTAAACGTGAGCGTTCTGAAAAACGAATTTTAATTGCTGAAGATTCACCGTTACTACGTAAGCTCTTATTCGATACTATGAATGAGGCAGGTTATGCGAATGTTGAATTCTTTGAAAATGGACGTGATGCTTATGAATATCTCGAAACTATCGTCAAAGGTGGTAACGAAGTAGCCGAGCATATTCAATTAGTTGTGACAGACATTGAAATGCCACAAATGGATGGGCATCATTTAACACGTAAAATAAAAGAGCATCCTGACCTTCAAAAGCTTCCAGTTATTATTTTCTCAAGCTTAATTACGGATGATCTTCGTCATAAAGGTGACCAAGTAGGTGCAGAGGATCAAATTAGTAAGCCTGAAATTGCGGAGCTTATTTTACGTATAGATCAACTTATCTTATAAAAATAAGTTTTTCTCAGGGTTTAACAATAAAGATTAAGGTACTTCACAATAATAATAATGGGTATCCTGAAAGTATATTCATAATTTTAAGAAGTCGGATGCCTTTTAGGCTCCGGCTTTTTTGTATAGATAAATGATGCTTGGAACAAAATAATAAGGGTCAACTTGTCTATAAAACTTTGACGTGAGTATCATGACACTGGCAAGCTAAGAGCCCACAGCTTTGTATCTACAGACCGAAGAGGCTAAAAATGAATGTACGCGTTAAGGAAGTGATTATTTGAATGATTTAAAAACGGCTATCATCGATATTGGCTCTAACACTATCCGATTAGTATTGTATCAATACGATAAAGAAGAGGGACTTCGTGAGATTGGAAATATTAAAACAGTTGCACGGTTACGTACATATTTACAGCCCTCTGGTGAAATGTCTGAAGAAGGTATACAAGTATTAACAGAAACATTATTGACTTATAAAGCAATGCTCGATGATTTTGAGGTGATTGATGTTAAAGCTGCTGCAACAGCTGCAATCCGTCAGGCAACAAATAGAGCAAAAATTATTACCGTCATGAAAGAACGAACAGGCATTCAAATAGAGCTATTATCTGAAGAAGAAGAGGCCTATTATGGCTTTGTTGCTGTAGCGCATTCAATAGGCACGAAGTCTGCTGTAACGATTGATATTGGTGGTGGTAGTACAGAAATAACGCTTTTTGAAAATAAAGAACTACAGAAATCTTATAGTTTTCCTTTTGGTACAGTTTCTTTAAAGCAACGTTTTGTAAAGGGCGACATTATGAATGGTAGTGAAAAAAAGGAACTCATTGCATTTGTGAAAGAACAGTTCAAATCACTTCCATGGATTCAGGATATCGGTTTACCGATTATCGCCATTGGTGGAAGCGCTCGAAATGTTGCTCAAATTCATCAGCAAAAACATGCATATCCAATAGCAAGTGTACATGGCTACGAAATGACTAAGGAAAATTTAGTTGAGCTCAGTATGTTTTTAGGTAGTTTAAGTTTTAGTGAATTGAAGCAGTTAGATGGGCTTTCGGCAGATCGTGCGGACATCATCGCTCCTGCACTAGAGGTTTTCAATGTGTTAATGGAGGTCGTCGGCAGTAAGCTGTTCCAAATAACAAAGAAAGGTTTGCGAGAAGGACTCATTATACAGCGTATTTTGCAAACAGATAAAAGGGCGTTTGATAAATACAATGTGTTTGAGGGAAACGCTAAAAGATTGGCTCGTCAGTATGGTCGAACTGAAACAGAAGTGGACTATTTGACGCGATTAACGGATCAATTGTACCGTGAATGCTGTCGCTTCGGTTATTTACAACATAATCCAAAAGATTTGCAATTATTGGCGAAAGCGGCAAAGGTTTTTAATATAGGGGAGTATATTGAGTTAAGTTCGGCGAGTCAGCATACCTTTTATTTAATTGCGAACCAATCAATCGATGGGCTAAATCATAAAGAGCGTGTGAAATTAGCACTTTTAGCCTCGTATAAAAATAAAGATTATTTTCAGCTATTCGCTGCTCCTTTTACAGAATGGATGAGTCGTGAGGAGTATCGTAAAATACGAGACTTTGGCGCACTTTTAAAATTTGTCTATGCGTTAAATGTATCTAAAAGAAAGATAGTACGTTCCATTAAGATGCAAACAAAAGAGGATTATGTTCAGCTTAACATCTATGTGAAACATAATGCGGCTGCTGAAAAATATCAAGCAAATCGACATAAAAAACATCTAGAACGCGCACTAAAAATACCTATAAAAATAAACTTTATTGAAGAAGGGTTGAACAATTATGACAACTGAAGTTACGAATAATGAGTTAGGTGAAGGAAATTTAACAGAAGCACAAGGTCGTTTACTAGAGGAAATCGCTAAGCCGCAATACTATAATAATCGTGAATTAAGCTGGTTAGCCTTCAACGAACGAGTTTTAGAGGAAGCAGAGGATAGCAACAATCCTCTGTTAGAACGGTTGAAATTTTTGGCGATATTTAGCTCGAATCTAGATGAATTTTTTATGGTGCGTGTTGCGGGTCTACAGGATCAGGTACGTGCAGGTTTCCATAAGCCTGAAAATAAGTCAGGCTTAACACCAAAAGAACAATTAGCAAAAATTGCAGAACGAACTCAGGCATTAGTGCGCCGACAAACTGAAGTATATAGACATTTAATATATGATTTATTACCACAACATAATGTACATATTGCAGACATGAAAGACTTAAATAGCACACAGAAAGCATTCGTCAATGAAATGTTTGCAGAAACAATCTTCCCTGTTTTAACACCCGTAGCTGTAGATGCTTATCGTCCCTTCCCGACCTTACTTGGTAAAACTTTAAACTTACTTGTATTATTAGAGCAAAATGAAGCCGACTCAGAAAATCGTGAAAAGATAGCGATCGTACAAGTTCCATCCGTCTTAGATCGTTATATTAAAGTACCATCAGCAGATGGAGAGACAGTTATTGTCTTATTAGAAGACGTGATTGTAGCGCATATCGAGAAGCTCTTTTATGGTTACAGTGTCAAATCTGCACAGGCTTTCCGTTTGACACGTAATGCTGATTTAACGATTCATGAGGAAGGAGCAAGAGATTTACTTGTAGAAATTGAAAAAGAGTTGAAAAAACGTAAATGGGGTGTAGGGAGCCGTCTAGAAGTTCGTGAGGGCGAGATGAGCGAGGAAGTTCTTACATACTTACTAGAAGAATTTGAAATTGAAGAAACGGATGTTTTTCATATCAATGGACCGCTAGATTTAACATTTATGTTCTCGTTTGTAAAAGGCATATCGGTTGGTCGGGAACATTTAGAATATGAAAGCTTTATTCCACAGCCACCATTAGATTTGCAATCGGATGAAAATATTTTTGAAAAAGCTCTGCAACAAGATATATTTTTCCATCACCCATATGAGTCATTTGCGCCAATTGTAGATTTTATCTCAGAAGCGGCCGTTAATCCGAACGTCTTAGCGATTAAACAAACATTGTATCGTGTTAGTGGGAACTCACCTATTATACAAGCATTAAAGTTCGCTGCGGAAAATGGTAAACAGGTAACAGTGTTAGTTGAATTGAAGGCACGTTTTGATGAAGAAAATAATGTGCATTGGGCAAAGCAACTTGAGCAAGCGGGCTGCCTAGTCATTTACGGTATGAATAACTTAAAAACTCACTCGAAAATAACGCTTGTTGTAAGTCGTCGAAATGGAAAAATTGAACGTTTTGTACATCTTGGGACAGGAAATTATAATGATGCAACTGCAAAAATTTATACAGATATGGGTATAATAACAACAGATAAGGAATTTGGCATTGATGCTACTAACTTCTTTAATTATTTAAGCGGTTATACAGAAAAGCCAACTTTTAATCATTTAGTCGTGGCGCCATTTGATATTCGAGATGAATTTATTCGATTAATGGATGAAGAAATTGCTTGTCATAAAAAGCATGGGAATGGTTTTATTCGAGCTAAAATGAATTCACTAACGGACAAAGACTTAATGATGAAGCTGTATGAGGCGTCGATTGCAGGTGTGAAAGTAGAGCTTATCATTCGTGGGATTTGTTGCATTCGACCAGGCATCCCTGGAATTAGTGAAAACATAACAGTAACGAGTATTGTTGGTCGTTTCCTTGAGCATTCTCGTATTTATTGGTTCCATCATAATGGGGAAAATAAAGTATACTTATCTTCTGCGGATATGATGACTCGTAATATGATTAAACGCGTGGAAATTTTATTCCCTGTATATGCAAGCGAAGCAAAAGCTCGTATTATTAACATCATGAATACACAACTTAAGGATACAGCAAAAGCTCGGATTCAAGACTCCAATGGGAAATATCATTATAAAGAGTTTGACCGTGGTGCAGATCCAATTAATAGTCAGGAAATTTTCCTAAAGGATGCACTAAAACCTACGCTAGACGAAGAATAAAGCAAACACGCTACTTAGTGAGGGATATAATGAAAAAATATAAAGAGAGTGTAGCGCAATTTGCAGACTATCATCAATGCATACAGCTCAACCCATTTGATGCAATCGTATGTTTAAAAAAAGTTGATACAAAAGCGTTTGAAGTCGTAAATTTTAACGAAAAGCTACCGTCATTTATTAAGCTACAAGATGTGAAAGCCACCAACGCAGAACAATTTTTTACGGAGCAATGTTGGCTACAATTATCAAAAATAATACAACAAGAATTTAATAAAGACCAAAGTCTAAAGGAACGTACGGAGCACACAGTAAAAACATTTATTGTTCGTATACAGCCCTTAGAAAAATCAGTGATAGCCGTTATTCTACGGGAGAAACAGAATGAGGTAGAACCGTATTTGCAATTTGTGGAACAGCATGTAAGTCCGGTATTAACAACTGATTTACAAGGTCGCATTATTCACCAAAACGTTGTTGCCACTTCTCTATTGTCTAAAGAACATCAAAGCTTGATAGGGCAAAATATTTTTTCATTATTAGAGAGTAAGTATATCAACGAATTTAAATTATTATTTGCAAAAACTATTGAGGGCTCAGCATTTGGTATGCCCCAATGTATGTTTAAAGGTCAATTGCTTAGTAAAGAACCATTTTATTTAAGAACGCATCCAACGTACTTTAATGGTGAAATTTTAGGTGTGCACTTATTTGTGAAAGAGGCCACTTCATTTATGAATGATCATGAGGCCTTTTATTACCTAGCATTAATGGATGAATTAACGGGTATTTGGAACCGCAAGGCTTTTAAGGAACATTGGCTTCAGCATTTAAATGGTAAAAAGCATAATAAGCAAGCGGCTATTATTTTAGTGGATATTGATCGCTTTAAAAAGTTTAATGAATCCCTTGGTGAAAGTAAGGGTGATGAACTTATGCGAATGTTTAGCCATAGACTTCGTGAGCTCTGTTATTCCAAATGCTCGCTTTATCGTTATAATAGCGATGAATTTATTTTTGTGTTAAAAGATGCAACCGTCAACAAAATTGAACTTACGGCAAATGCTATTTTAGACACATTAAAGCAACCATTTATGATTGATGGGCAGGAATACTTTATTAGCGTGTCAATTGGTATTTCACTCAGTCCAGCAGATGGCAAGGATTTAGAAACACTTGTACGTAAAGCAGATAAAGCATTGTTTTCTGTAAAAGAGCATGGACGTTCACATTACCGTTACTATCGTGAAGATATGACAACTATTTTTCCAAATGAAGCGCTAATGGAGGCCCATTTACGCCGTGCTATCGAATTTAATGAGCTAAGTATCCATTTACAGCCACAAATGGATTTAATGAATAACAGCATCAATAGTTTTGAGGCATTATTACGATGGAATAATCGAAAATTTGGCTTTGTGTCTCCTGCACAGTTTATCCCTATTGCGGAGGCATCCGGCTTAATAATTGAAATCGGTGATTGGATTATTGACGAGGTATGTCGCTATCAAAAAGAGTGGCAGATGAAGGGCTATCGACCAGTGCGAATTGCCATCAATATTTCACCAAAGCAATTTAGGAAAGAGAACTTTGCTCGGAAAATTAAAACGGCCTTGAAAAAGTATAATGTGCCACCTGAATTATTAGAGGTGGAAATTACCGAAAGCTCCATGACAAATGTTCATGAAACATTTTCAATTTTAACCGAATTGAAGCAATTAGGTGTTTATGTTTCGGTTGATGATTTTGGGACAGGCTATTCATCTTTAAGCTATTTAAAGCGTTATCCGATAGATATCATAAAAATTGATCAATCATTTATAGCTGATATTACGAAAGATGATAAAAATGAGGCAATTATTAAGGCCATTATTTCAATGTCTCATAACTTGGGATTAGAGGTCATTGCTGAAGGGATCGAGGAGCCATCACAGGTTGATTTCCTAAAACGTCATTGTTGCCAAAAAGGCCAAGGCTTTTTATATAACAAGCCATTACCTGTAGAAACGATTGTTAATAAATATTTTGTCAGCTAATGTCAACAAGTCAAGTAGCACTTCATCGTGAATTGGATGAAGTGCTACTTTTTTAGCGTTTGACCAGATCACTCCACCACCGTTCAACCCGAGCAAAAAAGGGTCATCCCTAAACAAATCTCCTAGCTATCCGATCGAATAGTGGCTTTACCCGCAGTTTTTCGGGCAACTTGAATGAACGGAGCTACAGTCGGATTAGAAAATGACTTCACCCGAGTGCAATAAGCATCCGCATTAGCAAACACTATTAGCTATTTATATGCTACTTTCAATCCATCTAACACAATAGCTGTAAATTGCACCATTTCTGCTGATAAATCGAAGTCTTCATTATGGATTAACCAATCATAAACATTGGCACGCATACAACGCTGAATAATTGCTTGAATTTGACTCACTTCTAAATCTTGCCGAAACTCGCCAAGTTGAATACCTTCTTCGATATACGTGTTCATAATTTGGAAAATCATTCTTTGTGGATTAATTAAATAATGATCTTGTTCCACTTGATTCGTCATCGCAGCAGTATACACTGTTCGTAATAAATCTTTGCCAACAACATTAGTTAAATACTTCATTTGTTCTTTATACAGCAATAAAATTTTTTCACTTGGCGGCAATGTACGATCAATATTTTTTTCCACAGAGCCATAAAAACTATCTAGCTCTTTAAACTTTTCTAAAATAACATCGTACTTGGATGGAAAATGTGTGTAAAATGTTCCTTTTGATACATTACATGCTTTAGTAATTTGCTCAACAGATACATGCTCGAATCCATGTTTATTAAATAAATCTAATGAGACTTTGAGTAATTTTTCACGTGTTTCTAATGCCTTTAATTGTCGACTAGTTAATGAATTCATCTTTTGATTTTACCTCCATTTTTAAGGCTCATCACCAAATGTTGTGGATGACAGTTGTTAAAGACTGGCAACTCCTTAACATATTTTCAATGAAAAATATTCTGAAAATATAAATTTTTTAATTGACGAGATGGATTTATTTTGATTATGATTTAATTGACCGCGGTCAATGACTGCGGTCAATCAATAAATCTCGTTATTAATGTTACGATAAAAGTGTAGAGTTTGGCTAGTGTTCATTGAATTTTCAAGTTAGGGGGAGGTCAACAATGACGGAGAAATTAGGTTTTATCGGTTTAGGCAATATGGGGTTACCGATGTCAGTCAATTTATTAAAGGCTGGCTATAAGGTATATGGCTTTGATACGAATTCACAAGCAGTGGAGCAATTTAAAAAAGAAGGTGGAGTTGGGCTTCCAACAGCAAAGGAGGTTGCTGAGCAAAGTGATATTATTATGACGAGCTTGCCGACACCACAAGTAGTGGAACAAGTATATAAAGCTGAACAGGGTATAATGCACCATGCTAAGAAAGGAAGTTTATTAATAGACTTTAGTACGGTAAATCCCGAATTGAATGATTCCTTATATAAGGAAGCACAATCATTAGGATTACGTTATCTTGGGG
Organism: Lysinibacillus sp. CNPSo 3705; assembly: GCF_028674935.1. Classification (NCBI taxonomy): domain Bacteria; kingdom Bacillati; phylum Bacillota; class Bacilli; order Caryophanales; family Bacillaceae; genus Lysinibacillus; species Lysinibacillus sp. CNPSo 3705. The sequence goes on from NZ_JAQZSD010000005.1 coordinate 91,395, forward strand.
CACCTGTTAGTGGGGGTGTTATAGGGGCTATTCATGCAACACTTACGATAATGGTTGGTGGTGAAGAAGAAAATTATCAAGCTGGCTCTGAAATATTCCGAATAGTAGGAAAAAACATTTTCCATTTAGGTACATCCCCAAGTGTAGGTACACGTATTAAATTACTCAATAATTTAATGATTGGATTCTATACAGAAGCAGTCGCTGAAACAATCGTGCTTGGTGAAAAGATGGGTATTCATGCAGATACGCTGTATGAAGTATTAAGTAATAGTTATGGTCAAAGCCGTATTTATGAGCGTAATTATTTAGAATACATGAAAAATGACAACTATCAGCCAGGCTTTTCTACAAATCTATTATTAAAAGATTTGAAGCTAGCGCAAGATATGGCAGAAGAAGCAGGGGTACCACTTCGAATTGGGGAAAAATTAGTGGATCTTTATCGTGATATTACTCAGCAGGGCTATGGAGAACATGATATGTCTGCAGCTTATTTAAGTTTAAAAGAACAATGTAAAATTGAACAAATATAAAGGGGGACTAGAAGTATGACGACAGCACAAGAGGTTAAAACTTTAACGCACTTTATTGGTGGAGAACTAGTAGAAGGGAAAAGCGGACGCTTCGGTTCAGTATTTAATCCAACGACGGGTGAGGTCATTGCCAAGGTGCCACTTGCTACTGTAGAGGAAACTCGAGAGGCAATCGATAAAGCACAGGCAGCATTTCCACAATGGAGAGATACGTCAGTAGCTAAACGTGCCGACATTGTATTAAAGTTCCGTAATCTTATAACTGACAATATGGAGGAGCTTTTACAAATTATTTGTACAGAAAGCGGTAAAACAATCGAGGATGCGAAAGGTGAAATTACACGCGGAATAGAGTCTGTTGACTTAGCTATCAATGCACCTCATTTCATGAAGGGAGAGTACTCCGTTAATGTTGGTGGTGACATTAATGCCTACTCTGCAAAATATCCATTAGGGGTTGTAGCAGCTATTTCGCCATTTAACTTCCCAATCATGGTGCCTTTAGCGCAAACAAGTATGGCAATTGCTGTCGGGAATGCAGTTATTTTAAAAGCTTCCGAACGTGTTCCTATGACTGCTTTATTTGTTAGCGAGCTTTGGAAAAAGGCTGGGTTACCAGATGGTATTTGGACGGTAGTAAATGGAGATAAAGATGCAGTAAATGAACTATTAAAAAACCCGAGTGTGGAAGCAATTTCATTTGTAGGGTCGACACCAGTTGCCAAATATATTTATGAAACGGGCTCGAAATACGGTAAACGTGTCACAGCACTTGGTGGAGGAAAAAACCATATGGTTGTTATGCCTGATGCAGATCTGGATCAGGTAGCAAATGCGTTTATTGGAGCAGCATATGGAGCAGCCTCTCAACGTTGTATGGCTATTTCTACGATTATGCCTGTTGGAAAGGAAACTGCAGATCGTCTTGTTGCAATATTAAAGGAGAAAATCGCTAATTTGAAGGTAGGCTCTTATACAAATCCTGAAACAGACTTTGGCCCTGTCATTTCACAGCAATCGAAGGAAGCGATTATTGCTGCGATCAATCGGGGAGAGTCTGAAGGGGCAACAGTTGTCTGTGATGGTCGTGAACTTGATATTGTCAAAGATTCAAAAGGATTCTTTGTAGGGCCAACATTGTTAGATAACGTAAAACCAGGTATGGAAATTTATGAACAAGAAATATTTGGTCCAGCGCGAAATGTTGTACGTGTTGATTCGCTGGACGAAGCAATCCAACTTATTAATAAGCATGAGCTTGGAAATGGGGTAACCATTTTTACGAATGACGGTTTAGCAGCTCGTAAATTTACAACAGAAATCGATGTTGGAATGGTGGGTGTGAATGTACCAATTCCAATCCCGGTAGGCTACCATAACTTTGCTGGATTTAAAGGCTCCCGTTTTGGAGAGGGGCATATGTTTGGTCCAGATCAAGCACGCTTCTTCACAAAAACAAAAACAATATCAGAGCGTTGGATGACAGGGCATGCTTCGACAGCATCGACGTTTGCATTTCCTAGTAATAACGACTAATACCAAATGAAGAGCTGTATTCACGTGCAGCTCTTTTTTTCTAAAAGAATAAGAGGGGGATGGGATGTTAGAATACATTGGGCTTTTTGGTAGTTTAGCGTTACTTGTGTATTTAACGATGAGAGGCGTAAATTTACTGATTTCAGCACCATTGACTGCATTGCTAGCGGCCATAACGAATGGTCTAGCATTTTTTCCACAAACAGCAGATGAGAATCAAGCTAACTTCTTAACAAGTTATATGGATGGGTTCACTGGATTCGTCGGCTCATGGTATTTAATGTTTATGGCAGGAGCCATTTTCGGAAAGGTAATGGAAGATACGGGAGCAGCGGATAGTGTTTCTAAATGGATTGTAGAAAAAATTGGAGTGAAATATGCAGCCTATGCAGTAGTACTTGCCGCAGCTGTACTAACGTATGGCGGTGTCTCGGTGTTTATCGTAGCCTTTTCCGTATATCCAATGGCTATTAGTTTATTCAAGGAAGCTAATTTTCCTCGGCGCTTTATTCCTGCTGCATTAGGGTTAGGCTCTGTAACGTTTACGATGACCTCAGCAGGTTCACCGGAAATTCAAAACTGGATTCCTATTCCATACCTTTATACAACGCCATATGCTGGATGGGAAGTAAGTATAGTTGTTGCAATTTTTATGGCAATTGGTGGATCAGCGTGGCTAAATTGGATGATTAAACGTGCAGTAAAAAGCGGAGAAGTATTTATTGAACGATCTAATGATCCAGTAGTTGATGAATCTCGTAAGCTTCCGAGTCCAATTCTAAGTCTTGTGCCTCTATTAGTAGTTTTAGGTATTTCCTTTGTGTTCCATGATTCTCTTGGAACTTCAGCTTTAATTGTAGCATTAACGGGTGGATGTATAACGGCTTATTTAGTGAGCTCTAAATATTCAAAACCTGTCGGAGCAACACTAGCAGCTGGCGCTATGGGTGCCGTTGTAGCAATTGCTAATACAGCAGCAGTGGTTGGTTTTGGTGGTGTAGTAAAAGCTACTCCTTCATTTGTGGCAACAGTTGACGTCATGACAAATATTCCTGGAAGTCCATTAATTGGTGGTGCATTAGCCATTGCTGTAATAGCAGGATTAACAGGCTCGGCTTCGGGCGGACAAACAATTGCCATGCCTTTACTTGCTCCGCACTATATTGATATGGGAGTAGATACGGAGGCATTACATCGTACAATTGCTATTGCATCGGGATCCCTCGATTCATTACCTCATGGTGGTTATGTAGTGACAACTATCAATTCTGTATGTAATGAAAAGCATAAAGATGCTTATATGCCATTTGGTGCCTTAACCGTCATTATACCTATAATAGGTACAATTCTGGCTATTATATTATTCTCACTAGGAATGTAGGGGGGCTAAGCGTGAAAGGAAAAACAGTTTTTATTACAGGTGCAGCCCGTGGTATCGGGTTATCCATGGCACTAGCGTTTGCTGAGCAGGGAGCGAATGTCGTGATAACAGATATTCATGAACAGCTTTTAGCGGAGGCAATTAAACACTATCCGCAATTAACAGCATACACATGTGATGTTACGAATGAACAAGCAATTTGTGATGCGATTGACTTTACTGTTAAAAAGTTTAAGACAATCGATATTTTAATTAACAACGCTGGGTTTCAGCATGTTGCTCTTATAGAGGACTTCGCGACAGAAATCTTCGAATCCATGCAAAAAGTGATGCTTGTTGCACCTTTTATAGCAATGAAATATGTCTTACCACATATGAAGAAAAATAAGTTTGGACGCATTATTAATATGGCATCCATTAATGGCGTTATTGGGTTTGCAGGTAAAGCAGGCTACAATGCTGCCAAACATGGGCTAGTTGGTTTAACGAAAGTGGCGGCACTAGAGGTTGCAACTGAAGGGATAACCGTGAATGCGATTTGTCCAGGGTATGTCGATACAGAATTAGTACGTAATCAGTTTACGGATTTGGCAAAAACAAGGGGAATTCACGTAGAAGAAGTGCTTGAGCAAGTGCTTTATCCACTCGTTCCTCAAAACGTTTACTAGATGTATCGGAAGTTACGGGGCTAGCACTTTATTTGGCAAGTGATATCGCGAAGGGTATAACAGGTCAAGCAATACTTTTGGATGGCGGTTATACAGCACAATAGCTTAGGGGGATTAGATATGATTCAAACAAAAACAATCTATACGGTTCATTCGCCAGGAACGATCGTTTATGGACGCGATTCTTTTGAAGAAGTAGGCGATTATGCAAAAAAATTGGGGACTAAGGCTCTTATCATTAGTGATCCAATAATGGATAGTTTAGGCTTTGTTCATCAATGTAGTGCTTTGTTAAGAGCTAGTGGTTTAGAAGCGATTTCATATTTAGGCGTAACAACGGAACCAGTAGATACGTATGTAGCGGAGGGGCTTCATAAATTACAATCCGAGGGCTGCGATATTATTATTTCCGTCGGTGGTGGAAGCTGTATCGATACAGGAAAAGCAATCGCAGTAGTTGCAACGAATGGTGGCTACATTGGTGATTATATGAAAATGGCAAAAATAGCTGAGCAAGCACCAATCCCACATATTGCGATACCAACAACGGCTGGCACTGGTTCGGAAGCCACGGATGCAACAGTTATTACGAATACTAAAAATGATGTGAAGATGATGATAAAGCAACCTGTATTTATGCCAACCATCGCCATTGTAGATCCGATTTTAACGGTTACCTCTCCACCCGCTATCACAGCAGCGACTGGTATCGATGCATTAAGTCATGCTATTGAAAGTTATTTATCTCGTTTAGCACATCCTTATTCAAATGTACTGGCACTATCAGCCATGGAGTTAATCGTTAATAATATTTTAAAAGTTTATGAGCAAGGTAACGATATTGAAGCGAGGGAAGCGATGTCGCTAGGCTCAATGCAAGCAGGTCTTTCGTTTTCAAATGCCTCTGTTGCTTTAGTACATGGCATGTCTCGTCCAATTGGAGCGTTATTCCATGTGCCCCACGGTATTTCAAATGCCATGCTTTTACCAGCAGTATTAGAATTTTCAAAGGATGCTTGTGTCGATCGACTAGCGGATTTAGGTAAATTTTTTAATAGAGATAATGAGCATTTATCTCAAGAGGAGCTTGCCGATTTAGCCATTGTTTCGATAAAGGGAATGTGCAAGAAGATGGATATAGGGAATTTAAAACAGTGGGGAATTGAAGAACAAGCCTTTTACGCTGCTATTCCAAAAATGACAGCTGATGCAATTGCTAGCGGTAGCCCTGGAAATAATCCTAAGGTTCCGACACAGGAAGAGCTAATGGAGCTTTATAAAATAGCCTTTCATTATGAGTTTTAAAATTTCGAACAGAACTGTCTAAAAAAGGGTTACAAATCATATTTAATGTGTAACTCTTTTTTTATTGATTATGTTAAAAGATTTGAACAGAGTGAGGGGGAATAGGCTAGAAAATCGCCTTTTTCTAACCACAGATGGCTTACTAGAATGTCCCCCATGAACCATATTCAAACCTTATTAACATTTATAATTCTTTCTTCAACACTGAGGATCAAGAGAGCATTTGGTCAATGTTAAAGAATATCAAAAAAATGGTGTCAGAGATAGCACCACTATCGTTTTTTGGAAAGTTACTATTGCAAAGGAAGCCACTAGAGCGAGTAATCAAGAAGCGAAAACAGCGCGTCAGTAAAATACGCTCACAACTTAAGAATCTCTGCTAATAGGACTGCCCCAATTGTTTTGAAGAAATAATATGACATATACGAGAAAATATAGTAATATTTATATGAATCACTATTCATTTTTTAAGGGGGAAATCGTATGTTGCAGGGGCAAACAATTATTATAACGGGTGGATCAAATGGTATGGGGCTTTATATGGCAAAGAAATTTGTTGCTGAAGGGGCAAATGTTGTCATTACAGGTCGTAACGAGGAGCGATTAGCAGAGGCGAAAGCCTTTATATTAGAGGCTGGAAAAACGATTGAAACGTTCCGAATGGATGTTCGAGTACCTGAGCATGCAGAGGCAATGCTAGCATTTGCTGTTGAAAAGTTTGGACAAGTTGATGGGCTTGTGAATAATGCAGCTGGAAATTTTATAGTGCATGCAGAGGATTTATCACCAAATGGTTGGAAGACTGTTATTGATATTGTTTTAAATGGAACATTCTTTTGTTCTTCGGCAGTCGGTAAGTACTGGATTCAAAATAATATAAAGGGATCTATTCTTAATATGGTTGCAACATACGCATGGAACGCAGGTGCTGGTGTTATTCATTCGGCAGCAGCTAAAGCAGGTGTATTGTCATTAACTCGAACGTTAGCTGTTGAATGGGGGAAACAATATGGCATTCGGGTAAATGCAATTGCTCCTGGTCCAATTGAGCGTACAGGTGGTGCGGAAAGGCTATGGGAATCAGAGGCTGCAGCTGCTCGTACGTTAGACTCTGTTCCATTAGGCCGGATAGGTACTCCTGAAGAAATTGCAGATTTAGCTACATTTATAATGTCTAATAAAGCAAGCTATATGAACGGTGAATGTGTGACACTTGATGGCGGGCAATGGCTTAATCAGTATCCATTCTAACTTGTTTAGCATTTTTTTCTGTAGCGGAAGCGAAGTGACAGCTGTTATTTTGTAGAGGCTAATTGATAACAAAAACTTTGCATAATGGAGAGCCGGGTTGACGCATACTAAGGGTAAAGAAAGGAGTTTTGCCGAATGGGTATGTGGTTAATACCGGCTCTTATTGCCATTACGATTATTTCTGCCATTTCACTTGTGTCGACGCTGAAAATTGCTAAAATGACGTCTAAACGGAAATCAGAAAACGATACACCGATTTCTGAAACCGTTGAAGAGTATGCGACGATGCTCAACCCAGTTGTTTGGGTATACATCATTTTTTTACTCTTTTTAGGAATAATGATTTTTTATTACTGGAGTAAGGCTGGATATTAAGTAAATAATATCTTCATTCAGTTTATATTCATAAATAAGGCTGAATGAAGATATATCTCCATCGCCCTCAAATACCCTCGTATATATGCACTTTCGATACTTAGTTTTGTTCAAAATGCTAAAATAATTCGTTGCTTTATCAAAACTCTTCTCGACCTTGTCGTGGTCATAAAAGGAATAGTTATGATATGATAAAAGGGAAGCATCCTGTTCTGCAAAGCGAGGACAGAAAAGGAGAAGAAGTTCATGATTTCAACTAACAGCAAAGACTTATTAGCAATGCCAATTAGTGATTTTATTATTTCATCTGAAAAGGTTGCGCATGTACAAAGTGGAAATAGTGCGGAACATGCACTCTTAGTACTTACACGTACAGGGTATTCATCGATACCTGTTTTAGATTTGAAATATCGACTTCAAGGTTTACTAAGTATGAAAATGATTACTGAATCCATTCTTGGACTAGAACATATTGAATATGAAAAGCTACCCGATATTAAAGTGGATACAATAATGGAGAAGGATATTGCTGTATTAAAGTTGACGGATACTTTTCAGCGAGCGCTCGACTTAGTTATTAATCACGCCTTTTTATGTGTTGTGGACGAAGAAGGAACATTTGCGGGAATTTTAACGAGACGTGTTATATTAAAGCAATTGAAAAAATATATTTATCAAAAAGAGTAGTAGTTTAAGAGGGGACTCAGATGAAAATCATGAGGCCCTCTTTGCTTGTATCGGAGGTTTACTGATTGATGGCAACGGAGGCTGAAATTTTAAAAGTACTAGCAGAGGAGCGTAATATGCGTAAAGCAGCAGAACGGTTATTTTTATCTCAACCAGCACTTTCACAACGGTTGCAGACTATTGAAAAGGATTGGGGTGCGCAGTTATTTATTCGTTCGCAAAAAGGACTTACGGCGACACCTGCTGGAGAGCTTATTATTGCCTATGCAACTGAAATGCTCAGCAAAAAAGAAGAGATATTTGAAACAATCCAATCGCTAACGACGAAAGTAAACGGGACATTGAAAATCGCCTGTGCATCGATTGTCGGCCAAAACTGGCTTCCGATAATATTAAAGGATTTTGTATCGAAATATCCTGATGCAAAAATCTCTCTTATGACTGGCTGGAGCTCTGAAATAGTAAAAGCGCTTTATGAAGGTGAGGCTCATATAGGGATTGTGCGTGGGCAGGTTGATTGGAAGGGGGAAAAAATCCACCTATTTCGTGACACCCTTTATTTAGTAGATCAAGAGCTAAAAACTATAGAAGATGTCTTGACGACAGACCGACCTTTTATACAATATAAAAGTGATTCCAATTACTATCAGGAAATTCAACAATGGTGGCAACAGCATTTCGCTTCAAATCCACGAAAGCAAATTTTAGTTGATCAAATTGAAATTTGTAAGCAAATGGCATTGAACGGCATTGGTTATGCTATTTTACCTTCCATTACTTTAAATGATCATGATGGTATTAATAAAATAGCGTTAACGAATAACGAAAAAGAATTCGGTATAACGCGTGATACTTGGCTCATTGGCTATGAATCTTCATTTGAATTACGGCAAGTAGAGGCTTTTGTAGAAGTAGTGCAAGACCATGCGCGATGTTTGTTTGATTATACGAAAAAAAAATAATATATCAAGGCAGTCTCAAGCGATTCACTTGGGGCTGCTTTTTTTACAATGTCGATAAGATGGGCCACTTCACTCACGCGGCTCACGCCAATTTACTATCGTATCACCTAACTTTTAAATTTTATCGACATCCACCTTCAAAGGGAAAAAAGGATTCATACACAAATCAGTGTGTGAAACCTTTTTCTTAGACGTCACTTTACTTACATGCGTAAATTTTGTAATCAGTTAATTCTTAAGAGTTTATGAATATTCATGAAGATGTCGTAAGAATTGGAACAAAATGCAATTTAAATCGTATAATTATGTAGCCAACAATTTACATAAAAAGGGGTTGAGTTTTTGAAAAAAACGAATATTACGGTATTTATACTGTTATTCATGCTTATTATTAGTTTTATTCTACCTGTGGAGCAGGCTAGTGCAGCGGCTACATTGGACGTAGAGGCTAAGGCAGGGATTGCAGGTAAAGCAAAATACCAATCAGTTGTGCCACTTCAAATAACAGTAAAAAATAATGGTACAGATTTTTCTGGAGACATGGTCATCAATACGGCCAATTCCTATCAAGTTGCGTCTGCTAAAGTGCTTCCAATAGATATAGCTGCGGGAGAAGAAAAAACATTTGAAATATATCTAGAAGGTATCGATTCCTGGGATGCAGATGTGTTTGCATTTTATGAAGGAGGCATTGAAAAAGGAAAAAAGGTTGCATATAAAGGAACAAAACAGCTACAAGGTAACTTTTTAGATCCTTCATCAGTTTTTATTTATACATTAACGGATAAAAGCGATCGTTTATCAGCATTTTTGAGGTTATCCCAATTAGCTTCTCAAAATAATGTGGAAGTTTTCAATGTAAAGCAAATCAAGGACTATACACTGCCAGAGGATCCACAAGGATTTGCGATGGCGAATGTTGTGGTTATCGATGAAATTGCTATTGCTGATTTATCGCAAAAGCAACAAGAGTCTTTATTAAATTGGGTACAGAATGGTGGAACATTAATAATAGGAGCTGCTGATCAGCTAACTGCAACAGCAGGTATTTTCAAAGATTATTTACCACTGGCATTATCCGAGCAAATGACATCTGTTTCTGCAAATAGCCTATCAAAATTATCAGGTGGAGGAACTTTTACACAGCCTATTTCTATATATGGGGCAACTGAAAATAAAGGAAGTATTCCTGTATTAACAGATAGCAATAAGATTTTAGCGTCTAAGAAAAAAGTTGGCAGTGGAGAAATTATTCAAACAACTTTTTCTTTAGGAGATCAACCACTTGCATCTATGGATGGCTACCCAGCATTAGTGGGAAAATTGATAAATATTCAAAAGATATCACAACAAGCTTCGATAGCAAATGGACAGTCACCACTGGATGAAATTTCATATGATCTGCGTAACATCAATGAATTATTCCCTTCGTTTGAAGTATCTGTTAGCTATATGCTAATAGTTATTATTTTATATATCTTAATAATTGGCCCTATTTTATATTTCATTTTAAAGAAAATAGACAAACGTGAGCATGCATGGTGGATCATTCCTGCGATATCAATTGTGTTTTCTATTGGTCTATTTATTTTTGGTGCAAAAGATCGAATTGGGCAACCGCAAATTCAACAATCTGCATTTTATAAAATAAATGAAGATAGTAGTGTAAATGGTTATTATGTAGAGTCCATTTTAACAAATCGTAGTGGTGATTTTGTTGTGAATGCAGATAAGAATACAAGTGCTGTCGCGCTACGAAATTCTATTAATTTCGTAGGGGGAAGAGAGGATTTACATGAATTATCCTATATTAAGGACAATGCCAATGGTTCAACGTTAACACTACGTGATTTAAGCTATTGGTCTGTGCAATCGTTTGCAGGGAAGTCAACGGCACATAATCTTGGGAAGATGGATATCGATATTACGTTAAATAATGAAAAGCTAACTGGGACAATTAAGAACAATTTCCCGTTTGCCTTAAAGGATGTTACGTTAATTTCTGGCATTAAAGAAATTAAACTTGGCGACATTGAAGCGAACGGTACACTTAAAGTCGACACAGAGCTAAAAGCAACGGTTCTACAAAAACCATCTAATTTTACTAATTACAATTTCAATAATTATCCAACGAAGAAGGAAGACGTGAATCCTTCACGTATTGAGGGTATGAAATCTATGGCATTACCGCTTGTAGAAGATGATAAAAAACCTGTCATTACAGCATGGGCAGACCAAGCAATTGCTGGGGTTGAGCTAGAAACAAGTGCCAATATGTCTCCGATTTCCTATTTTGTTCAGCCTTTTGAAGGAAAAGTTGAGTTATCAGGTCCATTTACGATGAAACGTAACAACTTTACGTATTCAGTAAACCAACTATCTCCTAATTCGTATGCTGAAAAAGTAGATGAACAGTTAAATACTTGGCACTTATCTGATGGTTCCTATGAAGTATCCATCGCGATGCCAGATAAGTTTATGAATTCAGTTCAAACATTAAACGAACTGACAGTTTCAAATAAGGATATTGATCGCATACAGCTATCAATTTGGAATAACGAAACGAAAAATTATGAGCCATTCGTAGATGCGAAGCAGGTGTTTACAGGTAACATTAAAAAATACTTCAATGAAAATGATGAATTGCTGATTGAAATTAAATTCGGACCAGATCAAATAGGTGAGGAAACAAAATTACCAGATGTAGAGCTGAAGGGAGTGGCGAAATAATGATTGAAATTCGTGATTTAACGAAAAGGTACGGCTCCTTTACAGCACTAGATCATTTGAATCTATCTTTGGAGGAAGGGGTTGTCTTTGGTTTTGTAGGTGCCAATGGGGCAGGTAAATCGACTACATTCTCTATTTTAGCAACGTTGCTATCTCCAACTTCAGGTGATGCCATTATTAATGGTAAAAGCGTTATTAAGGAACCAAAGGAAGTTCGAAAACAAATTGGTTATATGCCGGATTTCTTTGGCGTCTATGATCAACTAAAAGTAGACGAATACTTAGATTTTTACGGTGCCAGCTACGGCATTGGGGCAGCTGAACGAAAAGTACTTATTCCACAGCTACTAGAGCTCGTGAATTTAACGAATAAACGTCATGAATATGTTGATTTACTGTCACGTGGAATGAAGCAGCGTCTTTGTTTAGCGCGTGCCCTTATCCATGATCCAAAAGTATTAATTTTAGATGAACCTGCTTCAGGCTTGGATCCACGTGCTCGAGTAGAAATGCGAGATATTTTACGGAATTTAAAAGCTATGGGAAAAACGATTTTAATCTCCTCACATATTTTGCCTGAACTTGCAGAAATGTGTGATGAAATCGGTGTAATTGATAATGGTAAGCTTATCGCTCATGGCAATGTAGCTTCCATTCAAGCACAGCTACAGGGGGAGAAGCGTATCGTAGTAAAAGTAACGGAGCGTTTAAACGAGGTACGTGCGTTTTTGGAGGAGGATCCACTGATCTCCTCTATAGATGTAATGGATAATCGCTTAGAGATAGCCTTTAATTACCGAGGAACAGATGACGATCAGGTAGCACTATTGAAAAAGGCAATACTTGCGAATTTACCTATTTATGCATTAAGCGAAGAGGAAAAAGATTTAGAGGATGTCTTTATGGCGATTACGAAGGGAGCGGACAATCAATGATGGAACGATTTTATAACCCGGTATTCGTAAAAGAATTGAAGTTACGCTTCCGTTCTTTTAAAAGCTTTTCAGGTTTAATGTTTTATTTAGCGGTTATTTGTATTTTTATCGTAGGATTTTTGCTTATAACGACTGGGTTTACAGGCAAGGGATTCTTCAGACCAGACACAAGCTTTATGATGTTCGCAGTGTTAACAATATTACAGATGGCTCTTGTTCTTTTCATTACACCGAGCTTAACTGCTGGTGCAATTAGTAGCGAAAGGGAAAAGCAAACTTTAAATATTTTACTAACAACGACACAAAGCTCTACTCAAATCATCATTGGAAAATTACTATCCTCGGTAGCATTTTTAGTATTAATGCTTATCGCAGGGTTACCATTGTATAGTTTAGTATTTTTATTTGGAGGCGTATCACCGTCTCAATTAATCTCGATATTTTTATTTTATTTATTAACAGTTGTAGCCATTGGTAGTATTGGTGTTATGTTTTCAACCATTACAAAGCGGACAATTGTTGCGATGATTTCTACGTACGGTTCGATCATTTTTTTAGGAGGTATTACAGCGTTTTTCTTCTTCTTATCGATGGCCTTCCACCAAATGGGGAATACCACAGGTACTGGTACTTCTTATATGGCTTACTTCTGGGCTGCTATTAACCCAGGTGCATTAATGCTTACACTTACTTCATCATCCATGGGCGATGCTTTAGTGCAAGTTTCGGGCGTGAAATTACCTGTATGGATTAGTTATTTAATAGCTTATTCGTTGATCATTGTTGTTTGTTTAACAATTGCGATTAGAAAATTACGTGCCAATATGAAAAGTAATCGATAAGGAGGAAACCTTATGGAGCGTCGTAAGCAATTACGAAAATATATTCAACGTGCAAAGACGAGTTTAACAGTAGAAAGAAGCATTCCAATTGCACAGTACGGCTTGTTTTTGGCATTGCTTTCGAGTGCTGCCCTATTCCTTGTTTCACGGCTCTTTGTTTGGCCGTATTATCGCCAAACAGCTCTTGCTATCTTTATCGTTGTCATACTAGCAACAGTGCTGTTTATGTGGTGGAAGCGTATAAAAGAAAAGGAAGCATTGCATACACTGGATGATTATTTTTCTCACAATGAGCTTGTGACAGCCTTATCGTTCGAGGACGATAAGGACCCACTCGTTCAATCTCTACTAACGAAAGCAATCGAGAACGTTGAAAAAGCGTTTGCTGATTTTAAAGCTCGAAAGAAAAATTTGATTCGTCCAAAAGCATTGATTGGTTTATTTGGAACCGCTGTCGTACTGGCCATTCTTTATATGTTCCCGGCAGCTACACAAATTGAAGCAATTGAGGTGGAAAAAGAAAAAGCTGTCATTGAAGACGTAAAGAAGGAAGTTGCTAAATTAGAGAAAAAAGCAGAAACAAAAGAAGTGAAAGAGCAATTAAAAGAATTGCAAAATACGTTAAAAAAGACAGAAACAGCGGAAGAGGCATTACGGGAAGTCGTGAAAAAGCAAAAGGAGCTTGCTTTAAAGGAGCAACAATTAAAGGATAAGCAAGCAGCTAGTAAGGAGGGTGCTTCTGACGACAAAGGTTTATCAAAGGAAGAAGTGGAGCAATTGCAGGAGCTCGCCCAAATGCAGCAGGAGCTAACGCAAAATGCAAATGCTACTCAGACAGCTATGAGCAAGCTTGGGAAACCTGCAGGCATTACGCTACAAAATGCTATAGCAGGTGCCAATAGTGCTAACAACAATCAGCACAACAATAATAATCCAAATCAAAATTCATCAGGGAATTCACAGCCGAACAATCAGCAAGGTAAAACAGGACAACAAGGCCAAACTAATTCTCAAAATGGATCCCAACAGACTAATAGTAAAGGTCAGAAGCAAGGATCGAATCAAAGCAATCAACAAGGTCAGGGACAAGGTCAGGGTCAGGGACAAGGTCAAGGTCAAGGACAAGGTCGGGGCAATAGTTCAGGTCAAGGTGCAGGCACAGGACAGGGCGGCCGCGATTTATTAACGACACCAAGAATTGGTGGCTCTAGTCAGACTTCAGTTGATGGTGGGGCATTAGGAGAGGGATCACATGTTTCAGAACAACAAGGAAATGGCCCGATTACTAAAGGGTCTATCCGTCCGTATGAGGAAGTTATAGGTTCCTATAAAGATAGCTATTTAGAAAGCTCAGAGCGTTTACAATTACCGAAGGATTTACAAAATGTCGTGCAATCTTATTTCACGTCAATTGAGTCTAAGTAGGAGGAAAAGGTATGGCATTTACAGAGCAACAATATGTTGAAATGAGCACGAAATTACAACAAGTGAAGGAAGAAATTCATCGCTTTATCGTTGGCCAAGAGGAAGCCATTGATTATACATTATACGCAGTCCTTGCTGACGGACATGCATTATTAGAGGGCCTTCCGGGTTTAGGGAAAACGATGTTAATTCGTACAATTTCTGAAGTACTAGATTTATCATTTTCACGAATTCAATTTACACCAGATTTAATGCCAGCGGATATTACAGGGACAAGCATGATTGAGCGCACAGTCGATGGCAAGCAGCAGTTTACGTTCCAGCCTGGTCCGATTTTTAGCCAAATGGTATTAGCGGATGAGATTAACCGAGCAACACCAAAAACACAAAGTGCACTGCTTGAAGCAATGGGCGAAAAAACTGTAACAATTTTAGGAGATACAAAGAAGATGGCAAGACCATTCTTCGTTTTAGCAACACAAAACCCGATTGAGATGGAGGGAACATACCCGTTACCAGAAGCACAAATGGACCGTTTCCTATGTAAAATTCTTGTGTCGTATCCTGAGAAAAGTGAGCTAATGGAAATTATGAAGCGTACAACAGGCGCTAATGAAATTGGTTTACAAAAGATCATGGATACAGAAGCACTGGTTGAAGCGCAGCAAATGGTTAAGGAAGTACTCGTTGCTGATGAAATGCTCGAATTTGCGACGGACCTTGTTGTGGCTACACATCCTGAGAGAGTGGATGCCATTGATGAGGTCAAGCAATATGCCATGTATGGTAGCGGTCCTCGAGGTTTACAAAGTTTAATTAAATTAGCAAAGGCAAGAGCGCTTATGAATGGGCGTTTCCACGTGTCTGTGGCGGATATTAAATCTGTAGCTAAGCCAGTGCTACGCCATCGAATGCTATTGAATTATGAAGGGGAGGCTTCAGGTAAAACAGCAGACGATGTGATTGATGTCATTTTAGAAAAAGTACAGCAAGGTGTTAGCAGGTGACACAAAAATTATTATTGCCCGAAGATTGGTTAGCGAAAATCAGTCGCTTCCAAGTGGCAACGGCCTCCAAATTACGTGGGCAGCACAAGGGCTCGCACCGTTCGCAACGCTTTGGGGCATCGCTCGATTTTTCAGATTTTCGTGAATACCATCTAGGTGATGATGTACGCCAGGTGGATTGGAACGTCTTTGCGAGAACTGATAAATACTTCATTAAACGGTTTTTAGATGAACAAGAAATGCGCGTACACATTTTGCTAGATACAACTAAATCTATGGGCGATCAAGCAAAATGGACTTTTGCCCGGCAAATTGTTGCCTCACTTGGTCTAATGGTGCTCGGTCGCGATGATCGCTTATCTTTTTCTTTTCTGCAGGATGAGGTGAGGCCACCGTTTCGTCGTAAAGGTGCCATGTATCGTCGCGCCTTTTTACAGGTGATCACAGAGATTGAGCAAGCAACCTATACAAATAGCTTCGCACAGGGAGCTTTCAAAGCATTGCCTAAAGATAGTACCGTACTATTTATTGTGACAGACGGACTTGAGCCAATCGATGAATGGGAGCAACTTTTAAAAAGGCTACCGCGTTTTGCAGGGGATGTCCGTATTTTGCAAATAGTTACGCAAGAAGAAATAGCACCGGAGTATACGGGCGACGTACGCTTACTAGATCGTGAAACGGGTAGAGATGTAAATGTTACGATGTCTTCTAAAGTTCTGGACACATATAGGGCAAGACGTTTATTACATGAAGAGGAATTTGAAGCAATTTGTCGACGCTTCGGTGTTCGACAATTACAGCTTAAAGTAGAGGATGGATTGCAGCATGCCATCTTCCAACAATTATTAAAAGCACATTGGATTAGGTGAGGTGAGCCGTATTGGGCTTTAGTCAAATACTTTTTAGCTGGACGGCCATCATCCCGGTCATTGTCCTTCTATATTATTTCTTTCGAAAAAAATATACCGATCAAACCGTATCCTCCACACTTTTCTGGTCGGAAATTATGCAAGAAACCCGTGTGTCACCATACTTAAAACACTTACAAAAAAACGCACTGCTTTATTTGCAACTACTTGCGCTTCTTTTACTCGTACTAGCATTAATGAATCCATATGTTAAAAAGTCAACAATTGTTGGTGCGCAGACGATTTTCATAGTAGACACGTCTGCAACGATGTTAGCTGGGAAAGAGCAGTCAATATTTGATACACATAAAAAAGAAATGCTGTCATTAGTTAATGAACTTGACGGAAGACCTGTGACACTCATTACAACAGGCAATACGCCAAAAGCTATATTACAGCAGGAAACAAAGAGTAAAGATATTGAAAAAGCTATTCAAGAGTTACAAGTAACATATGAGGCAGCACAAATGAATAAAGCTTTAGATGTGGCACAGGCTTTTGTCGGTAACACACCAACATCTATTTATGTCTTTACAGATGCGCTCAATAAAAAGCAATTACCGATGGAAAAAGATACGGTGAAATGGATCGTAAAAGGATCCGCAAAAGATTTAACAAATATCGCAATGACACGTTTTGCTGCTACTACAGATGGACAATCTGCTATGGCACTTGTACAGTTACAAAATGATACGGACCAAGAGCAAAACGTAACACTTTCGATAGAAAATATTAAAGGTAAGGAAATAGTAGCGGAGAGTGTTGTATTACCTCCAAATGAAGCTATAACAAAAACATTCAAAGACCTTCCATTAGAAGATACTATGACTGCCAAGATAGATGCTAAGGACGATTATGCTGTTGATAATTCACAGCCTGTATTGCTACAAACAGCAACTTCAAAAGTAGTTGTCGATCAAAGTATGCATCAGCTCATTCAAAAAGGTTTGCAAACGATTAATAGTAGCGTGAAAATTGTTCCATCTTCACAAGTGGCTGACAATTTGGATGCCACTGTTGTGACAAATCAGACGGCGCTACTCGAAAAGATGGACAAGCCAATTGTATTATTTGGACGGGATGATGTTGAGAAGGTTGAAGCTACTGGGGAAATCAGTACAACAAGTGATGCACTGTTTGCGTTTAGTGAGCTAAAAGATATTTACGTCAGTACTGTATATCCTGGATTCGACAACTATAAAACGATTGCATCAGTTGGAGACCAGCCATTTATTCAGCGTTCACCTAAAGGAGATATTGTTGTATTAGCTGATATTGCAGATACAGATTGGCCGTTGCATCCTTCATTCCCATTATTTTTATGGAGTGCTGAACAGGAGCTTTCAGCATCGATTGGTTCACTTGGTATTTTCACACCAAATGAGCAACGTGCAGTTGCTTTAACACAAGGTGATTGGAGTGTCTATTCGCAGGAAGATGAGTTTTTATCGTCCATTACGAATGGTCTATTAACAGCACCAATGAAGCCAGGAATTTATACAGCTCGCTCAAAGGATGAAGAAAAGCGCTTCATCGTACAGCTTCAAGCACAAGAGCGTGTGATTGAAAAGGGGACAAGCTATACACTTGGAGAGCTTCCGGACAATGGTAAGGAAGAAATATCGAAAACATCGCTCGTACCTTGGCTTATCCTTATCATCTTAGTATTATTTGTTTTAGAGTGGGAGGTGCAACGACGTCGTGGATTTACGAATTGATATGCCATTAGCATTGTTGCTTTTACTTCCGTTGCTTATGTATTTTGGATGGACCTATTGGCGTGAACGTCAGCGACTAAAAAAAAGCCATATCGTCGTACTAGGTATTCGTATTGTGGCTATATGCTGTTTGGTTTTTGCACTTGCAGGGCCCTATATTTTATTGCCCGTAAAGGAAGAACAAGTATTATTTTTAGCTGACCGTTCTGCTTCAATGAATGGTACAGATGATAAGATGTCCAATTTTATAGCGGAAAGTTTACAGTCGAAAAAAGATGAACAGCTTGCAGGGATTTATTCTTTTTCATCGACGTTACAAACGGAAGCCATTTTATCGAAGTTTTTGAAGGAAGTGCCGAAGTTTACAGCTATAAAAGCAACAGATCAAACAAATATTGAACAGAGTCTACAGCTTGCTTCAGGTATTGTAGATCCGAAAAAAGCGACACGACTTGTGCTCTTAACGGATGGCAATGAAACAAAAGGGGATGCCTTAGAATTTGCATCGAAGGTTAAAGGGTCAAATATTAGCATTGATGTAATGCCGTTTAACCAACCTGTTGCGAAGGATGTATCCATGAAAAGCTTTGTTACACCACAAGTTGCTTATGTAGGTGAGCAGCAGCAGTTAGTCGCTGAAATAAATGCAACGGTAGCAGAACAAGGTGAGCTATTACTATACGAAAACGATAAGCTTATTCACCGTGAAGCAGTG
The DNA here is from genome assembly GCF_028674935.1 of Lysinibacillus sp. CNPSo 3705. Lineage (NCBI taxonomy): Bacteria > Bacillati > Bacillota > Bacilli > Caryophanales > Bacillaceae > Lysinibacillus > Lysinibacillus sp. CNPSo 3705. The sequence goes on from NZ_JAQZSD010000005.1 coordinate 110,379, forward strand.
GAACTTACAGAAGGTTCAAATGTCTTTACGTTTAAACATTCAGCAACAGCTGAAGGGCTTGTCAAATATGAGGCACTCGTACAGGTAGAGCAGGATGCAATTTTTGAAAATAATAAATTAACAAGCGTCACGATGGTGCAAAGTGAGCCACATTTACTAATTGTTAATGGCTATGATACGGCATCACCAATTGCAGCGGCATTAGGTAAACAATCAATTGCCTACGATGTTGTAAATGCTAAAAGTCTACCAAATGAACTTTCTAGTTATTTACAATACAATGCCATCATTTTTGATAATGTGCCAGGGCATTTAGTAGGCGAGGCAAAAATGAATGTCATTGAGCAAGCCGTGAAAAATTTCGGTGTCGGTTTTACAATGGTCGGTGGTGAAAATAGCTTTGGTTTAGGCGGTTATTTTAAAACACCAATCGAAACTTTACTACCTGTTGAAATGGAGATTAAAGGTAAGGAGCAATTGCCATCATTAGGGCTAGTTATCGTCCTTGACCGCTCGGGAAGTATGTCTGGTGCAAAGCTAGAGCTTGCAAAAGAAGCGGCCGCTCGTTCAGTTGAAATGCTACGAGATGAGGATACGCTCGGGTTTATAGCCTTCGATGATCGACCTTGGGAAATTATTGAGACAGGACCACTTGGCGATAAGGAAGAAGCGGTGGATACGATTTTATCTGTAACGCCAGGGGGAGGTACCGAAATATATGGATCACTTGCTAAAGCTTATGAAAATCTAGCTGATTTAAAGCTACAGCGTAAGCATATTATTCTATTAACTGATGGTCAGTCTCAGCCAGGAAACTATGAGGACTTAATTGCACAAGGAAAAGACAATGGCATAACCTTATCAACGGTTGCAATTGGTCAGGATGCTGATGCCAATTTACTTGAAGCACTCAGTGAGATGGGCAGTGGGCGTTTCTACGATGTTATTGATGAGCAGACGATCCCCTCCATTTTATCTCGTGAAACTGCCATGATATCACGCACATATATTGAGGATAACCCATTCTATCCAACTATATTTAATGCGGCTGGCTGGAATACGTTATTTGCAAATGGTGTACCTAAAATGAATGCTTATATTGGTACAACAGCAAAGCAGGGAGCTACTGTTATTGCAGAAAGTGAGAAAGAGGATCCAGTACTAGCAGAGTGGCAATATGGCCTTGGCAAAACATTTGCCTTTACTGCTGATTCGACAGGAAAATGGACAGGGGACTGGGCAAGATGGCAAAATTGGGGCACTTTTTGGCAAACGCTTATTTCAAAAATGCTACCAAGCTATAATGATGTTGCCTATGATGTACGTCTAGAATCAGACGGCTCATTTGTCATCACTGATCCAACAAATGAAGCGGCGTTCTTAGATATTGTTGCTGTCAATGAAGCAGGTGAAGAACTTGATACACAACTTGAAACTATTTCAGCATCACAAGTTCGAGCAGTCGTACAAGCAGAACCAGGACTCATCTTCTTCCGCATTGCCGATGAAGAACAGACCATTTACCAGGCAGGCTTAAGTGTACCTTATAGTGCAGAGTATGAATTACGCTCAGTGAATGATAAGTTAATCGAAGCACTAACCAAGCAAACAGGCGGCTCTGTTTTAAAAGAACCGAGCGATGTATTCCGTGAATTTACTAAAAAAGGTGCGGAACGTCAAAATATTGCGACATGGCTTTTATTAGCAGGAATGTTGCTATTCTTTATTGATATTACCATCCGCCGCTTCGGTTGGCGCTTCTTAACTAAGCCGAAGAAAAAAGAGCAGCCTGTAGAGAGAACACAGATACAGGAAGATGACACAAATGTTGCCCAGCTATTAAAGGGCATGAAAAAACGACCTTAGTCATTTAAAACGATGGTTCATTGCTTTATAGCAATGAGCCATCGTTTTTTATCATTCTATTTTTGGGTTATTATCAAAAGCTCGGCGTTACAGTTTTTAAAGCATATACCATGAATAATTAGTTGATTGAAGTGAAGACTGGGCGACTACTTGGGGCCAGATCACAGCGTCACAGATGTGGCCCTACCTGCGAAGCGAAGTGGCTCAACGGACGTCGTCAGGAAGCTTTGCTCTGTGCGAAAGTGAAGCGACGGTACAAAGCGCTAGTAGGAACGGAAATTAACCATTATGACGATGAGTCAATTGAAAGCAAACAGATCTTTTTTATGATAAGTAAAATTTTCCTTGTAAATAATATACACAAATGTAATAATGGATGATAGTAATAAAATATTACTATCATTTTTTGGTACTAATAATGTGGAGGATCTGAAATGACTAATATAATGAATTCCTTTGGTTTCCTAAGTTTTAAATTAGGTGAGGCTTTAGAGGAAAATCTCGAGAAGTATATTAGTGAAAAATATCAAATGAAATCTAGAGAAGTCGGGATCATGATTGCTGTAAAAGAAAAAAAACTTAGTCAAATTCAAATAGGGCAGATTTTAAAGTTAGATAAAAATAGTGTCCGCTTTTTTATCGATGGTTTAGAAGAAAGAAATTATGTTTATAGGGAGAAAAATCCAGAAAATAGAAGAGAGAATTTAATATGTCTTACGGAACAGGGGAGGGATTTGGCAGAAGAGTTATCGAAGACCCTTTCGATTTCAGAGAATGAAGTGTTAAACGTACTTTCGTTAGAAGAAAAAGAACTGTTGAAAAGCATATTGAAAAAAGTATATGAAAATCGTGGATAGGATTTAACTCTTTTCAGCAATCTGCTAAAAGAAGTTAAACTTCCGGCGGATGTCACGGATTCGGAAAAGAGTTCTTAAAGGATGTTAGCCTAAAATCATCGCATCCATGCGATAAAGGCTAACTGACCTGCATCACGCAGGCCTAACCATATCTATAAAAAGAAAGAGGGATGACATATAAAAGCGGTAGAGGTTATGAAGGAGTATTTGAAAAGAGCGCAAATAGAGGGTCAGGATTTATCTGACATGTATGCGGATCATGGTGAATTAAAAAATTTTAAAGGTGAAATTTTTAAAGGAAAAAAAGAAATACAAAACTTTTACACGTCGCCTATGCCGAAAGGCTTTAAATTAACTATCCACAATATTGAAGGTGATGATACAGAGTGTATTGCTACAGTTTCAACTACTTGGGATGGTTTGCCAAAGCCAGTGATTTTAGAGGAAAGGTTAATTCTAGAAAACGAAAAAATAAAATCGTTAGCAATGATTCCAAAATAAAGGGGGATAGAAGAAGCGATGTCATTATATGCTAATAAAAATCCTCTTCCTATGCCTGAAAGGGACACGAAATATTGGATTGGCGTGGTATCTCTTAATCATGTGCAAAAAGGGATTGAGGGAGGATTCGGTCAGTTATGTCATGGTAAAGAAAGACCTTTGAAACGAATGGCAAAAGGAGATTGGATTATTTATTATTCTCCTAAACAAAGTCTAGATAGTAATGAGCCTGTGAGAGCGTTTACCGCAATAGGAAGAATAAAGGACGAGCGAATATACGAGTTCCAAATGTCAGAAAATTTTATTCCTTTTAGAAGAGATATAGACTTTTATAAAGATGCAAAAGCTGTGCCAATAAAAAGGATTTTAGATTACTTAGAATTTGTAGAAGACAAATCGAAATATGGCTATAAATTTAGATTTGGTCATTTTGAAATAAGCAAAAAGGACTTTTTATTAATTGCTCATGAAATGGGATTACCATTGAAGTATGGGTGAATTTGGTTGACCAAAAAACGTTACTTTCTTCATTGCCATGAAGAAAGTAACGTTTTTAACTATTATTTAAGCAGAGTGTTTAGGTTAGTTACAAATACTGTCTTACGCAAATACCTAGCAACGACAATACCTAAGACAGCACCAATAGTACTTGAGGTTAAAAAGGCTGGCATGAAAAATAAAGCAGCAACGGATGTCCCCATTAATAAATGTGCGTAAGGTACTGCGATAAGTGAGGCAATGATACCTGTCCCAAACATTTCACCGACACCTGCAAGCCATTGCTTGCCGCTGTATTTATAGGCAAGAGCTGCACATAGAGCGCCAATAACACTGCCAGGTATAGCTAGTAATGAGCCTGTGCCTGTTAAAATACGAATAATAGCTGTGACAAAGGCGACCATAACAGTAGGCACTGGTCCAAGAAAGATAGCACCGATAACATTAATGGCATGCTGGACAGGGTAGGCACGAGCAATTCCTGTTGGTATTGAAACGAAGGTAGAACCAGCTACGGCAATTGCTACTAGTATGGCCATGATTGTTAATTTTCGAATTGACATAATTTCCACTCCTTTGAAATGTTAAATGTTAATACCACCGCAAAAAGAGCTGAAGCAGCGGAATTTCGTGTTTTAGCGGCGTTTCTTGCTTGGTTAGCAGCGAAATTTCGTGTTTTAGCAGCGTTCTTTCTTTGGTTGGCGGCGCAATTCACACTTTTAGCGGCGAATTCCAACATAAGCTGGACAATTTGACAAAACTAAAGCCAGAGTTGAAGAACATTGTATAGAATTTTACACAATATTAAGGACTTGACTCTCTTATCAGCGATGTTTGATGCTTTATCAGCGATTCTGGCTCTTTTATCAGCGATTCTGACTCTTTCAAGTTTTAGTGGCGCAACTTGCTTGGTTAGCGGCGGAATTTCGTGTTTTAGCGGCGCAACTCACACTTTTAGCAGCAAATTCCAACCTAAGCTGGACAATTTGACTAAAAAAGTCAGAGTTGAAGAACAATACAATATTAAGGTCTTGACTCAAAAACAGAGAGAATCGCCGCGAAACAAGAAAGTACTGCCGCAAAAGCAGAGAAAATCGCCGCGGAAAGTACCGCCGCTAAAGCGTCAAAAGGCCGCTTCCTAAAAACAACAGGAAGCGGCCTTGCATCTACAAATAAAAAAGCAAGTGTCGACACTTCCCTCCGCTAGTGTGAACTAGATCAGGTTCAAAGGGTCCGTATATGACCATATACGTCTCAGCCTTTTAAAGACTCCCCTAGTGGTAAGAATTTACTTTATTTTTTCTCCTAATAATGTAGCATACCATTAAAAATAGTCAATAACTTTTCAGACTATTTTGTATCAGGATGCATAAGGTGTGGCGCTTTTTTCATTGTCCAAATAAGAGCAAGGAAGAAGCAAGCCATTAAAATAATAGACCCGAATATATAAGGACTGTTCATATTCCAATCGAATAATATACCTGCTAGAGCTGGACCAATCATATTACCAAGACTCATATACGCATTGTTCAAGCCAGCTGCAAAGCCTTGTTCATTTTCAGCAAGCTTTGAAATCAGTGTGTTGACAGCAGGGCGAATCAATGTCGTAGCTGTAGAGAAGATGGTCGCTACAATTAAAATAAGTGCAAATCCAGATGCGAATAATATTAAGAAAATCGAAATGGATGCAATAAATAAATTGACTAGCACTACTTTCATTTCGCCGAAGCGATTAAACAGCGGTGTAATAACAAACATCTGTACAACAACGCCAAAAGCGCCACCCATAACTAATATAATGGCGATATCAGTAGGTGTGTAATTAAACTTATCTGTCACAAATAATGATAATGTTGTTTGGAAGTTAGCAATCCCGAAAGAGAATACAAGCATGATAATTAGCATGACAAAATAAGGCATTCGGACTGAACGGGCCATTTGCTTTGCAAGATTATCCTGCTTCTGCGCTTTTTTCGCTGTGCTCGGTTTTGTAGCAGGCAATAAAAAGAACGATAAAATAGCTGCTAAGATTGCTGCAAATCCAGCAGTATAAAATGGAAAATGCAAACTAACTTTTGATAGGAATCCACCGATACCTGGTCCGATCATAAAACCAAAGGACATTGCTGCCCCTATCATTCCCATACCTTTTCCTCGTTCCTCATACGTTGTGACGTCTGCCACAAAAGCCATTATAGGAGGTGCCACAAATGCGGAACCAAGGCCACCAAAAAAGCGTGCCAGGAAGAGCATCCACACATCTGTAGAAAGCCCGAAACTAATTTGGGCAAGTCCTGTTACGATAAGACCGAAAATAATGAGATTTTTACGACCGTATTGATCGGAAAGATTCCCAGCAATTGGAGAAAATACGAATTGTGCGAAGGCGAACGTTGCAATCAACATGCCAAGTACTTGTCCTGCGGCACCAAATAATTTTAAATACTCAGGCATGACAGGAATAATAATTCCGATACTCCCCATTGCAATAAACATATTAAACATTAAAATATACAAAGCCGCCTTATTAGACTTCTGCTGGGTCATCGAATACCCCTTTCTTTCATCAAATATACTACAGTCTACCACAAGGCTTATACGTTTGCTATTGACTATAAGTCTGAGATTTACTAGTAAAGATATGCGGATTCTCAAAAACGGCCGGCTAGTTTTTCTGCAGAGGCTTACTTCCAGATAAACGAAAAAAAGCTGCTCTCAACGTTTGTAACGTGAGAACAGCTTTGAATGGATTAAAATAGTTTATCGAATACTCATTTTAAATTCCAAGAACAGCTCATTGTATTTGCCTAAGTAATCAGGACCTAAGTTTTTATAAACTTCTAATGTTTTACGTTGTTCTTCAGAAGGATAGAAGCGCTTATCAGATACAACTTCTTTATCCATTAACTTCATCGCTGCAATATTAGGAGTAGAATAGCCTACATAGTCAGCGTTTTTAGCACCCGATTCAGCTTTCAACATAAAATTAATGAAAGCATGTGCACCATCAATATTTTTTGATGTTTTTGGGATAACCATATTGTCAAACCATAAGTTTGAGCCTTCTTTTGGTACAGCAAAGTCTAAATCTTCATTTTCTGATAACATGTCTGCTGCTTGACCAGACCAAGTGAGTGCCACAGCAGCTTCATTATTAACCATCAGCGGTGTAATTTCATCCCCGATAATGGCTTTAACATTTGGCGACAATGTGATTAGTTTATCAGTAGCTTTACGTAGCTCCTGGTTATCTAAAGAGTTAAGAGAGTAGCGAAGACTGTTTAAGCCCATACCAATCACCTCACGTGCACCGTCTACTAAAAAGACTTTACGCTTTAATGAAGGATCCCATAAATCTTTCCAAGATGAGAAGTCTAAATTTCCAACGAGCTTTGGATTATAGACAATGCCGACTGTTCCCCAGAAATATGGGACAGAGTATTTATTGTTCTTATCAAATGGTAAATCTAAAAAATAAGGATCAATATTTTTTAAATTAGGGATTTTCGTTTTATCTAAAGGAATAAGTAAGTTTTCTTCCTTCATTTTTTCAATCATATATTCAGAAGGTACGGCGATATCGTAAGCTGTACCACCTTGTTGAATTTTTGTCATCATTGCTTCATTGGAATCGAACGTTTCATAGATGACGTGAATGCCTGTTTCTTTTTCAAATTGCTTCAGCAAATCCGGGTCTATATATTCTCCCCAGTTAAAGATGGTTAATGTATCTTTACCACTTTTTCCACCTCCGGCACTTAGGGCATCAGCGGCATAGAATAGTAGGGCGGAAACGACAAGGATTGCGATTGTTGCTTGAATTAATTGCTTCATTGAGTTCCCCCCGTTCTTTTACTAGCGCGGCTTGTAATGAAGTAATAGCCAACAACGACGATAACCGTTACAAAGAATACTAAACCAGAAATAGCGTTAACTGTTAAGGAAATACCTGCACGTGCCATCGAATAAATTTCAACAGATAAAGTACTAAAGCCGTTACCTGTCACGAAAAACGTTACCGCAAAATCATCTAGAGAATAGGTTAAGGCAAGGAAGAACCCTGCAAAAATACCAGGTTGAATATACGGTAAAATAACACGCATCATAACATCTTTTTTCGTTGCCCCTAAATCTAATGCAGCATCGATTAATGATTTATTCATTTCTAATAGTTTCGGTAAGACCATTAGTACAACAATTGGGACGCTGAACGCTACATGTGCTATTAACACAGAAGTAAAACCTAATTTAATACCAACCATTGTGAATAAAATTAAAAAGCTTGCACCAATAATGACATCCGGGCTCACAATTAATACATTGTTTAAAGAAAGTAGTGTGTTGCGCATTTTTGAATCTTTAACAGTGACAATGCCAATTGCTCCTAGTGTTCCAATGATTGTAGAAATCAATGCGGAGAGTAATGCCACGATCACTGTATTAATGAGAATGACGAGTAAACGTGAATCCTCAAAGACAGCTTTATAATGTTCTAACGTAAAGGACTCAAAATGATTCATCGATCCGCCACTATTGAACGAATAGAATACTAAATAGAAGATAGGTGCATACAAAACGATAAAAACAATCGCTAAATACACTCTTGCTGTAGCAGATAGTTTTTTCATCGTACGCGACCTCCTTTATCCTTCTTCTGTCCTGTAATTAACATAATGATAACCATAAATAAAATTAAGAACACAGCAATTGTTGAGCCCATTCCCCAGTTTTGGGTTACAAGGAATTGTTGTTCAATAGCTGTACCAAGTGTAATAACACGGTTTCCTGCAATTAAACGAGTAATCATGAAAAGCGATAATGCAGGAATAAATACAACTTGAATGCCTGATTTAACACCGTCCATTGTTAAAGGCAATATAACGCGTCGGAATGTTGTAAAGGCAGATGCTCCTAAATCACGTGCTGCATAAATAAGAGCCGGATTTAAACGATCCAATGAGTTGAAAATCGGTAAAATCATAAATGGAATAAAAATATAAACGGATACGAACACAAAGCTAAGGTCAGTGAATAGCATTTGCTTTGGATCAAAACCAAGTACTTCGATAAATGCATTTATTGGGCCGTACAAGCCGAAAATCCCGATAAAGGCATATGTTTTTAACAAAAGATTAATCCAAGAAGGAATAATAATTAGTAAAAGCCAAAGCTGTTTATATTTCGTTTTTGTTAAAAAATAAGCTGTTGGATACGAAACAAGTAACGTAAAGAACGTAATTAAAAACGCATACCAGAATGAACTTAATGTCATTTTTAAATAGACAGAAGTAAAGAATGCTTTATAGTTATCGAGCGTGAAATTGCCATGTATGTCTAGTAGGGAATAGTAACCAACAAGGGCAATCGGTGTGATAACGAAAAATGCAATCCATAAAACATAAGGGAATAAAGCTGTTTTCGAAGTCTTAGTTTGCATCTTCGTCGTCTCCATACGCCTCTAAACGTTTATCGAATTCTTCTTCTGTTTCATTTAAGCGCATTACATGAATTGCTTCTGGATCGAAGTCTAAGCCAATTTCTGTCCCTACTTCAGCTTTTTTCAATGAATGCACGAGCCATTCATTGCCATCTTTGTCGTAAGTGGATAATTCATAATGCACCCCGCGGAACAATTGAGTATCAACTTTTACGACAAGTTTGCCTTTCTCGATTGTTGTCATTTCTAAATCCTCTGGTCGAATGACAATATCAATTTTTTCGTTTGGTCTCATTCCTTGGTCAACACATTCAAAAACTTTACTAGCAAATTCAACTTTGAAATCTTCAATCATCACGCCGGGAACAATATTTGATTCACCAATAAAATCAGCTACGAAGCGGTTAATCGGCTCATCATAAATATCTACTGGTGTACCAGATTGTTGTATTTCACCTTCACTTAAAACAAATATTTCATCACTCATGGCAAGTGCCTCTTCTTGATCGTGTGTGACAAAGACAAATGTTTTTCCAAGGCGTTGTTGTAACTCTCGTAGCTCATACTGCATTTCTGTACGCAGTTTTAAATCTAAAGCAGAAAGAGGCTCATCTAATAGGATTACTTCAGGATCATTTACAATCGCACGAGCAATAGCAACACGTTGACGTTGACCACCTGACATCTCTGAAATTTCACGATTGCTATAACCCGCTAAGTTAACGAATTTTAATGCTTCAGCAACACGTTTTTTAATGTCACTTTCAGGAAGCTTTTTTATACGAAGTCCAAATGCGACGTTTTCAAAGACGTTTAAATGAGGGAACAACGCATAATCCTGAAAAACAGTATTTACTTGGCGTTCATTTGCTGGCACGGAGTTGATTTTTTTATCATGAAAATAGATATCTCCTGTAGTCGGTTCTGTGAATCCAGCAATCATACGTAAAATAGTTGTTTTACCACAACCAGAAGGACCTAGCAGTGTATAGAATTTACCCTTTTCTAGCTCCAAGTTAATGTTTTTTAAGACGACAGTGCCGTCATTATAGGACTTTGAAACATTTTCAAAGCGGATAATCGAATTCGTTGTCATAGATGCGCCTCCTTAAGCTATAAATATGAATCCGTTGCGACAAGTAAAATTTTTGTTTCATCAGCATGTGCATTAAAAATTTGGTGATGATCTGTCGCGTCAAAATAGAGAGCATTGCCTTTACTCGCTATGTATTGTTCATCTCCTAAAACGAGACGAATACGCCCTTCAACAACAAAAATAAATGTTTCTGAGAGTGAAGGCTCAAACTGTTTGAATTCCCCGTCAGCAGCAAGTGTCAAGAAAATAGGCTCCATTTCTTTTTCATTTGAAGTAGGAATGAGCCACTGAATTTCATATTTTTTTTCTTCGTCTGTATAAGTGGATTGATCTTCTTCTGTATATACAACCTTTTGTTCAGGTGCTTCATCATCGAAAAATTCTTTAGGTGTTGATCCTAAAACTTCTAATAATGAAAAAAGAGTTTCAATGGAAGGTGAATTTAGATCACGTTCTAATTGAGAGATATACCCTTTACTTAAATCTGTGCGTTCTCCAAGTTCCTCTTGGGTAAGACCTTTTTTTAAACGAAGCGCTTTGATTTTTGCTCCAATTTGCATCTTTTCCCTCCTAGAAGAAGTTTAGCAATCATAAACTTTTGAAATACGAAGTTTACTTTAACGAAACTTTTAGTTTACTAAAACCATTACAATTATACATAATAAAAAAGAATTTGCAATCGTTTTTTAGTAAAAAAAAGTAGATGAAATTTTTAGAAATTATACATAAATGTAGCGTAGAAAAAATTTGTTTAAACTAGAATAAAATTGTTAAAAATAGCTAATAAATAGGCTGTAGCAGCTATTCCATTTGGGGATTTGACGGAAATTTGTCAGATAATTTAATATGTGCACTTTTGTGAAGTTTACTTGTTTGAAAAACTACGATTACTCTGTTATCGTAGAAGACGAGTTCGCTGGTGCGAATGGAATATATCCACTACATATAATCGGAGGGATTTATAATGGCAGAACGCATGGTAGGTAAACAAGCACCTGACTTTACAATGGAAGCAGTACTTCCAGACAAATCATTTGGTAAAGTATCGTTAGAAGACATTAAAGCACAAGACAAATGGACAGTTCTTTTCTTCTATCCAATGGACTTCACTTTCGTATGTCCAACAGAAATCACTGCAATGAGCGATCGTTACGATGAGTTCGAAGACTTAGATGCAGAAGTAATCGGTGTTTCTACTGATACAATCCACACTCACTTAGCTTGGATTAACACGGACCGCACTAAAAATGGTCTTGGTGAGTTAAAATACCCATTAGCAGCAGATACAAATCACCAAATTTCACAAGAATATGGTGTATTAATTGAAGAAGAAGGTATCGCACTACGCGGCTTATTCATCATCAACCCAGAAGGTGAATTAAAATACCAAACAGTATTCGATAACAACATCGGCCGTGATGTAGACGAAACTTTACGTGTACTTCAAGCTTTACAAACTGGTGGTCTTTGCCCAGCAAACTGGCGCCCAGGTCAAGCAACTCTATAATTCAAGGCTTGCGAAATTGATGATTTAACAAATAAAACAGTCCCCACAGCAAGTTTGTGGGGATTTTTTTAAACTTGATATAGAAAAAGGTTCATCACCAAAAATTGAGGATGACTTTTGTTAAAACGTCTACTATGTAAATAAGTTGATTGGAGTGGAGGCTGGGCGACTCCTTAGGGATTAGCAATAGAGGAACGAAGGCTAAAAGCATCACATCCTGTGATAACGCCTTCGTGACCAACATCGTGTTGGCCCGAGACCCTGCAGCGAAGCGAGGTCAGTTAGTTGCCATTTATGTAAAGAGGCAATGCCGGATGTGAATAATTTCCGTGATCAATACAAAGATGAGTTAAACGTTATTGCAGTGCATATGCCACGCTCTGAGGAAGATACAAATTTAGAAACCATCAAATCAGTAGCAGCAGAGCATGACATTGTTCAACCAATCTTTGTGGATAGCGAATTAAAGCTAACGGATGCATTTGAAAACCAATACGTACCAGCGTATTTTGTGTTCGATAAAGAAGGTCAGCTTCGTCATATGCAAGCTGGTGGTAGCGGTATGAAAATGCTAGAAAAACGTGTGAATCGTGTTTTAGATGAAATGCGCAACGCATAAAAGAGCAGATTACGAGGCGGGGATATTGTATTCCTCGTCTTTTTTATTGAAAAAATACGGGAGGGGAATCGATCGAGTGTAAGGTTCCAGATCCGACCCGAGTGTAAAGGAGTAATACGATCAAATCAAGCGAGACCCGAACGAAAAAGTTATCAAACCGTACGTCCTAAGAAGCACCTCAAATATAAAAGAGAACCGAGTGGTTTTGAATAGGAGCAGGAGATTCCGCTTTTATTGACGAATAGTCTCTTGTTTTGACGATACATATAGCAAAGAATACGTTACAATAAGGGTATAGTAGTTTTCGGAGGGATTTTTAATGATGAAAAAAGAGTTTGCTGTCATTGGACTTGGACGTTTTGGAGGAAGCATTGTTCGCGAATTAATGAGCCAAGGCGCACAAGTTATGGCGATAGATCATTCCTCAGAGCGGGTGGACGAGTTTGCTTCGATTGCCACACAGGCCGTTATCGCAGATTCAACGGATGAATCGGTATTAAATTCATTAGGTATTCGTAATTTTGAGCATGTTATCGTTGCGATTGGTGAAGATATTCAGGCTAGTATTTTGACGACGATTATTTTAAAAGAAATTGGTGTTCAGCAGATTACTGTAAAAGCTCAGAATGATTACCATGAAAAAGTACTGCGTAAAATTGGCGCAGATTTTGTCGTGCATCCTGAGCGAGATATGGGGATACGTATTGCCAATAATATGTTGTCAAATACAGTGCTCGATTACTTAGAGCTTTCAGATGAACATTCAATTATGGAGCTTAAAGCCAATGATGCGATTGCAGGTTACTCTATTATGGATCTAGATATTCGTGCAAAGTACGGGATTAATATTGTAGGTCTTAAGCGTGGTGCAGATATCATCGTATCTCCGCAGGCGAGTGATAAAATTTTGTTAGGAGATATTATGCTTGTCATTGGGGCTGATGTAGATATTAACCGCTTTGTCAAAAAGGCATTAAATGGGTAATGAAAAATGAATAAACGAAGATGGAAACTAGTTATATTTGCGGCAATTATTCTTATTGGCGCTTTTACATGGCAATCTCGCGACAAAAATGAGCAAGAGGCTATTTCTCGTATTTTAGATCACACAGCAGAAATAGATGCGATCGAGCTTTTTAAAGGGGAGCAATCTTTATTTAGTGCAACAGGTCAAGATGCAAAAGCCTATATTGAAAACTATCCGCTTAGCCATGTTAAGAAACTAAGCAAAAAAGAACGAGCTATATTTGAAGAAAAACCACTTTATCATATTGTTTACGAAATGAAAGGAGAGCCTTTATATGAGGTAGATATTTTAAAAGTTGCGATTAGCTCTGAGCTCAGTGAAGAATTACAGCAGATGGTTTTTAATGTTGGGGATCAGCAATATTTGATTTATTGGGCAAAAGAGAAAAAAGCACTTGAACAATCAACAAATACGCAACGTTTACTTGAACAATATATTAAATAAAAAAGGGTAGTGAAAACAGCAACTAGCTGCGATCACTACCCTTCCATGTCGGTAAGGAAAATTAGATTTTTGCCTGTGGATCAACTAGAACATAGTAAGCGTCTAGGCGAAAGTGAGGTCACTTTGATCCCTCGGGTAAAGGAGTGGAGCGTTTACTTTTACTTCGTTACGATACAATAGTATTTTTTCCTTGAAGTGCACGTTCTTGCATTTCTACATCAAATTCCTTTTCCGATTTTGATACGACTACACAAGCTACACCGTTACCAATTAAATTTGTTACAGCACGTGCCTCAGACATGAAACGGTCAACACCGATTAATAACGCAATCCCTTCGACAGGAATCATTGGGAAAGCAGCAAGTGTTGCTGCTAATGTGATAAAACCAGAACCTGTTACACCAGCGGCTCCTTTAGATGTAATCATTAAAATCCCAAGAAGTGTAATGATTTGAATCCATGTCAATTCCATTCCGTATGCTTGTGCAATAAATAAGGCAGCCATTGATAGGTAGATGGACGTCCCATCAAGATTAAAGGAATAACCGGTTGGTACTACTAATCCAACAACTTGTTTAGAACAACCAAAGTTTTCCAATTTACGCATCATAGATGGCAAGGCAGATTCAGATGATGAAGTACCAATTACTAAGAAAATCTCATCTTTTATATAAGCGATAAATTTAAAAATGTTGAAGCCGAAAAATTTTGCGATCATTCCTAAAATAAGGACTACGAATATGAACATTGTAATGTATACTGCAGCCATTAATAGACCTAAGTTGCCTAACGATTTCAAGCCAAAATTACCAATTGTATAGGCCATTGCACCAAAAGCACCTATTGGAGATATTTTCATCACCATACTTACGATTTTGAAGAAAATTTCTGCCACTTGTTCAAAAAATGTGATGACAGGTTTTGCAGGTGCGCCAATAGAAGCAGCCGCTAAGCCGAACAAGATGGCAGAGAATAACACAGGAAGTAATTGTCCTGTTGCAAGTGCACCTACAACGTTTTCAGGAATAATGCTAGAGATGAAAGCACCTAAGCCTTGCTCAGACTCTGCTGCAGCAGTTGTATATTTTGAGATATCGGCATCGGAAGCACCCGAAGTATCTAAACCTGTACCAGGGCTAACGATTAATGCAACAGCTATACCGATTGCTAAGGCAATGGTAGAGACGATTTCGAAATACAGTAACGCTTTTCCGCCGATTTTTCCAACTTTTTTCATATCCCCCATACTACCGATTCCGATTACAACTGTTAAGAAGATAATAGGAGCGATTAACATTTTAATTAGCTTAATGAATAAGTCAGCCAAGATTTTAAGGCTTGCCCCAAACTCAGGGAAGATAGCGCCAACAATCACCCCTAGAATAATTGCAGCTATAACTTGAACGGTCAGATTTTTCAGTAATTTCACTTTATGCTACCTCTTTTCTAAATTTTCTCTTTGATATCGTTTTTACTAGCATTATCATAGCGAATCCTTTAAGGGAAAAGAGATTTAGAAAATAAGAAACATATCGTTCATTAAGTACATTCATCCATTTTTTTTAATAAAACGTAGTGTTTTCAATAACTTAAACTGTTATGATACTCTACGAAAAAATTACTATTGTTATAATACAAAAATAATTAATGATAGAAAATTTCGTTTTATGTCAATTTTTCGTAATATTGTTCATTAAGTTCATGACTTTCTCCTCCTTATGTCAACTATAACAGTTGTCAAAAGATTTTTTTGAAGATAATCTTAAAAGCATATCATTGATAGAAGTGACTTAGCATTTGGAAAGGAAGGAATATTAAATGATAAAAATGCCTGTAAACGGCAAAATCCTGCTAGTGACATTTTTAATCATTGCATTCTCCTTTTTACTTGGTGGCATTTTTGTACTTGGAAACCTCTTAACTGAGCAAGAAAAGGAGTTTGGTCAGCGTGCTATGCTCGTTGCGCGGACTGTATCAAATGTGCCAGAAATCAGTATGCATTTGAAAAATGACAATATTAAAGAAGCGGCGAAAAATGTCAACAAAATTGTAGATGGAATTCGTGTTGTTAATAAAGCAGAATATATCGTAGTCATGAATATGGATCGTATTAAACTATCTCACCCAGTTAATAAAGAAATAGGGAAGCGTAGTGAATCACAGGATTTAAATGCTTCCTTCAGTGAGCATTATTATGTAACGAAGGCGCAAGGGGAAGCGGGTGTAATGATTCGAGCGTTTGTCCCTATTATTGACGACAAAAAAGTACAAGTAGGCATTGTCGTTGTAGGGTATTCACTGCCAACTTTTATAGAAATGTTGCAAAATTATGAGCATGAAATTTTTATTACTATTGTTATATCTCTTGTTTTTAGTATTTGGGGGGCCTATACACTTGGCCGACATATTAAAAAGCAAATGTTTGGGCTTGAGCCCCATGAGATTGCCAAGATGTATGTGGAACGAACAGAAACGTTCAATGCTATGCATGAAGGCATTATAGCGGTCGATAAAGGAATGAATATTACAATTTTTAATGAAAAAGCAGCTGATATATTAGGAGTTACTAGAAAGATAGAGGATTGTATCGGAGAAAAGATTTATGATGTTTTGCCTGACACACGATTGCCTGAAATTGTTGAAACAGCAACACCAGTATACAATCAAGAGCTCTACATTAATCATCATAGTATTTTGAGTAATCGTGTCCCGATTATTGTGAATGGTGAGCTAGTTGGAGCAGTTGCTATGTTTAAAGATTTAACAGCAGTTAAAAAGCTTGCGGAAGAAGTAACAGGTGTAAAAGCATTTGTTCAAGCACTGCGTGTACAAACACATGAGCATAAAAATAAGCTTCATACTATTGCAGGACTTCTGCAATTGGGACATACAAAGCAGGCACTTGAATACGTGACAGCTACTACCGAAAATGAAGCTTCTTTAACGAAGTTTTTGAATGAACGCTTTCATAATGAAAATATTTCAGGATTATTGCTAAGTAAAGTTAGTTATGGTAAGGAATTAGGCATACAAGTAGAAATTGATCGAAAAAGTCATTTTAAACGCTTTCCACCATTATTAGATCACCACGATTTTGTCGTCTTGTTAGGAAATTTAATTGAAAATTCCTTTGAAGCACTAAATGTTCTTTCAAAGCATGATAAATATGTAGCTATTTCTGTAGATGAGCATGACGGTGTGCTAGCAATGGCAGTTTCTGATAATGGAATTGGGATGTCTGAAGAGGTGCAAGCTCGTATGTTTGAAAGTGGATTTTCTACAAAGGCAAGTGAGAATCGCGGTATCGGCTTGCATTTAATACGTGAAATAATAAGAAAAGGTAATGGCGATATTGAGGTAGTGAGTGAATTTATGAAAGGGACAAGTTTCTTAATCTTATTTGAGTTAGGAGAAGAGTAGATGGATGTAATAAATGTGTTATTAATTGAAGATGACCCAATGGTACGTGAAGTGAACAGGCAATTTATTGAGCAAATTAAAGGATTTTCACTGATAGGCTATGCTGGCAATGGGATAGAAGGGATAGCGAAGATTAAGCAGCTAAATCCAGAACTTGTCTTTATGGATATTTTTATGCCAGAGCAGGATGGCATTATTACGTTAGGAAAAATTCGCGAGGAACATATTCCAGTTGATGTTATTGCCGTAACTGCTGCGAATGATATGTCAACTGTACAGAGAATATTACACCTAGGCGTCTATGATTATATTATGAAACCTTTTACGTTTGAACGAATTGAACAAACTTTAAAGAATTATCAAGCTTATAGAAAGAAAATAAGTGGTATGCAGGATCTAACACAGCATGATGTGGATCATCTAATGCAGAAACGAAACCCTGAGCAAATAGTTGTTCCTCCAATCACTGAGACAATAACAATTGACGAGCTACCAAAGGGATTTAACCGAGCGACATTAGACAAGGTACTTGCCTATATTCAAGAGAGTAACGAAGCCGTATCAGCAGAAGAAGTGTCCATGTATATTGGAACGGCTCGTGTAACAGCTCGACGTTACTTGGATTTTTTAGAAAAACAAAATCTATTAAAGGTGGATATACAATATGGAAATGTGGGCCGTCCTATCCATCGATATTATATTTAATCCGAATGAGTGACTTATAAAGTTGTTTAATACATTTTTTATAGGGGAAACTAAAGGGATAGGGAAGTATCATTTGCTTTTAGATTTTGGGAATATGAAGGGTTGATGAAAAACTTAATAGAGTGAATAAAATATGCTTTATCCCGAGAGGTAAACCTGATTAGATATGATACATATAGCAGAGAATCCGTTACAATAATAGTATATTATTTTTCGGAGGATTTTTTATGGAAAATAAAGAAATAATTGATTTTAGAAAGCTAATGGGGAGTAGGTTTAACACACATGTTCAACGTTCGAAAAGAGTCGCTATTTAAATTTTTGAAAATTCTATTTCCAATAGCGCTTTTAGCAATAGCCATTTATGAAATTCTACAAACAATCAGTGGGATAGATGTTCAGTTACTTCGGAAAGAAGTGAATGAACTGCACATATGGGAGCTCTTATTTATTCTTTTAATTACCTTCTGTGCCATTACACCGATGATTTTTTATGATGTTATTTTAGTAAAAATATTAGGAATCAAAATAAACAACCGTCTTCTACTGAATCATTCTTTTGTTGTAAATACCTTCTCTAATCTTATTGGCTTTGGTGGTTTAGTTGGTGTTTTTTTACGTAATTATTTCTATTCGAAATATAAAGAGGATAAGGAAGACTTATTAAAAAGCATTGCCTCCGTAACCCTCTTTTATTTAACAGGGATTTCGCTGTTAGCTTGGATTATGTATATATTCTATTGGGACTTCCCATTGCTAAAAGAAGTACGATGGTTAAAAATAGCAGTTATTCTTGTCAGCCTATATGTACCGATTTTTATTGCTATGCTTCTCATCCGCAATAAAAAAGCAGGTTCTATAAAGCCAAAGATCTCTCTTCAATTGATGGGCACTTCCGTAACTGAATGGGTTGCAGTCTTTTTAGTTATTTGGATATTAACTTTTATTTTAAAGATTCCAATAAATTTATCCGATTTACTTCCGATATTTTTAATTGCTTCCTGTGCGGGTATTGTCAGTATGATTCCTGGCGGGGTGGGCTCTTTTGACCTTGTTTTTTTATGGGGGACTCAAAGTTTAGGAATCGCTGATGAAAAAGTGCTTTTTCTATTAATTTTGTACCGAGTTGGTTACTTTGTGCTTCCATTTTTAGTTTCTTCTCTTTTATTTGTAAAAGAATATTGGGAACGTTGGAATCAATCATGGGATGACTTGCCAAATGTCGTTCTTCAGAAGCTGAGTCACATGCTGTTAACGATATTGATATTTCTCTCTGGCATTGTATTATTGCTATCAGCTTCAGTGCCAGGTATTTTAAGTCGACTAAAAATAGCTCAGGAATTTTTATCTTCGCCGATTATGCATGTCTCTCATCAAATGACTGTTGCAGCTGGCTTTATTCTCTTAGGTTTATGTAGAGGGATTAAATATAAAGTGAAAAGGGCCTATCAACTTTGCCTCATTGTGCTAAGTAGTTCTGCACTATTTTCAATTTTTAAAGGCTTGGATTATGAAGAAGCAATTTTTTTACTCATTGTCACAGGGCTGTTAATCACCTCAAAAAAACAATTTTACCGTGAAAGTAACGTTTTGACATGGGGAATCGTTTTGATTGATCTTGCGGCAGTGACAATCATTACAGCGATGTATGTAGTGATTGGTTATGTGAACTTACCTACATCTAAAATTCATATTCCAGTCGCTTTGCAGGAATATATCATTACAGATTACCGAGACTTATTTTATAGTGCAGTAATAGGCATCTTAATAGCAATTGTCATTTTTTATATAGGCTATTTTATCCGTGCACCTAAGAAAATGGAAAAGCTTTTATCAAGTGAGCAAGAAGAGAAAATTAAAGACCATTTGATGACCTATAAAGGGACGGAGTATTCACATATAATTTTTTTACATGACAAATTTATACATTGGAATAAACAAGGTACAGTTTTATTTTCTTATCAAATATATGCCGATAAGATTGTTGTACTGGGAGATCCAGTGGGAGATGAATCTGATTTTTTATCCGCTATTCAGGAGTTTTTAGAATTGGCAGATAAGCATGGTTATACACCGGTTTTTTATGAAATTAACAATAAAATTTTCCCTTCTTTACATGAGCATGGGTATAGTTTTTTTAAGCTTGGCGAAGAAGCCTTTGTAGACTTGGATAAGTTTACACTTGCTGGTAAGGGAATGAAGGGACGCCGAGCAGTAAAAAATAAATTTGAACGAGAAAATTTTACAGTTGAAATAGAAAACCCTCCTTACTCACAGGAATTAATGAATGAATTGCAAGAAGTATCAACGAAATGGTTGCAAGGAAGGTCAGAAAAAGGCTTTTCTCTTGGCTTTTTTAATGAACACTATTTAAACACTTCAAACATTGCCGTTTTACGTGGTACAGAAGGAGTTATTGGCTTTGCTAGTCTCATGCCAATGTACGATAATGGCGAAAGACTCTCAGTAGATCTCATGCGTTTTAAGCCGGGAGCGCCATCTGGAACAATGGATTTCATATTCCTATCGCTCTTTGAATGGGCAAAAACAGAAGGCTACCGAATTTTTAATATGGGGATGTCGCCATTGTCAAATGTCGGACAGTCTAGGTATTCCTTTTTAAGCGAAAAAATAGCAGCACAAATATTTTTACATGGGCAGTACTTCTATCATTTTAAAGGATTAAGAAACTTTAAATTAAAATATGCAGATTTTTGGGAGCCAAAATATATAGCATATCGAAAGAAATCCTCACTGCCATTTACAATGGCACAGGTCACGTTATTAATTGGTAAAAAGAGAAAATAAGTAGCTAAGTTTTTCCTATAAAGAAGAGTGTGAATTTAAGAAGGTGTGCTGGTTGTGCTGCCAGCATAATGAACCGATTCGTCGCAAGCCCATACAAAAAAGATGCATTGCAAAATTACTTTGCAATGCATCTTTTTTATGAATTTTTATAGTCAGAAAAATGATAAGGACCGGAACGCAGGACATCGCTGATAAAAGAGCCAGAATCGCTGATAAAGTATCAAACATCGCTGATAAAAGAGTCAGAATCGCTGATAAAGTATCGAACATCGCTGATAAAAGAGCCGGAATCGCTGATAAAGTATCGAACATCGCTGATAAGAGAGTCAGAATTCCTGATAATAAAGAGTCAAGTCCTTAATATTGTGTAAAATTCTATACAACTGTTCTTCAACTCTGACGTTAGTTTAGTCAAATTGTCCAGCTTATGTTGGAATTCGCTGCTAAAAGTGTGAGTTGCGCCGCTAACCAAAGGAAGAACGCCGCTAAAACTTGAAAGAGCCAGAATCGCTGATAAAGTATCGAACATCGCTGATAAGAGAGTCAGAATCGCTGATAAAACATCAAACATCGCTGATAAGAGAGTCAGAATCGCTGATAAAGCATCAAACATCGCTGATAAGTGAACCGAAATCGCTGATTGATTCATGATGAAATAAAGTTTATGAAAAAATTGTAATTTTTTATTTAATTTTCCATTAGCGCTTTGTAATAATTGAAATTCAATATAACATGTCACTAAATTTTACCTTATTTCAGCGGTGCCACACATCCGGAAATAGAATGCCAAGCCATACCTGATAAAGAAAGGAGTTTGATAAAAATGTTAATAAGAGAGGCAAAACGTGAAGATGCTGAACAGATTATAGCTGTCATAAAAAATGCAGAAGAGTCTAATTTAATGTTATTCGGGCCAGGTGAAAGAAAGTTAGAGACTAAACAATTTACTAAATTTATTGAGAATAGTAACAATAACAGCCATTCTGCTTTGTTGATAGCTGAAATAGAAAAGAAAGTAGTTGGTTATTTAATTGTTCAAGGTAATAATATGCCATCTAGAGTTTCACATCGAGCCTATATTGTCATAGGTATCCATAGTGATTATAGAGGCCGGAAAATAGGTACGGCATTATTTAGTCACCTTGACGAGTGGGCAAAAAGAAAGGGTATGCATCGCTTGGAACTAACAGTAATGGCGAACAATACAGTAGGTGTTGCTTTATATAAAAAAATGGGATTTGAAATTGAGGGAACTAAGAGACATTCCTTATATGTTGATGGTGAGTACATTGATGAATATTTTATGTCAAAATTATTGTAATACAAAGGGTGTGTGTATATGAATTCTAGAAGAAACACTAGAAGTATTAATATCGGTATTTTTTCACCATCATCGCCAGCATCCGTCAGTGCCCTTTCTCGATATAAGCGTGCAAAAGCTTTTCTTGAACAAAGAAATATAAACTTAATCGAAGGAAGTCTAACTGGTAAATCTGATATGTATCGCTCTGGCACTCCAAGAGAGCGTGCTGAAGAGTTAAATAAATTAATAAGAAATCCAAACGTCCCCATCATCATGTCGACAATCGGTGGTACAAATTCAAATAGTATGCTGCCATATATTGATTATGAGGCGTTTCAAAGCAATCCAAAAATCGTCGTTGGTTACTCTGATGCAACGGCAATTTTACTGGCACTTTACGCAAAAACAGGAATTACAACTTATTACGGTCCAGCATTAGTTCCTTCCTTTGGTGAATTTGAACCATTAGTCAATGATACATATCAATTCTTCGAGAACTACTTCTTTAAGTCACAATCTTTGCCTTACGAAATTCCAATGCCTCCCTATTGGTCAGATGAACCTGTCAATTGGTTAGAAAAAACGGTAGAAAAAAAGTTATATAAGAATGAATGGTTGACGGTTCAAGATGGAGTTGCTGAAGGTAGATTAATTGGTGGCAATGTAAATGCTATGTATGGATTTATTGGTACTTCTTATTTCCCGAAAATTCTTGATGGAGATATCTTATTAATAGAAGATTGCGCTAAAAATACAGCTATCGTTGAGAAAAATTTTGCGATGCTGAATTTACACGGAGTATTTGAAAAAATAAGTGGCATTATTTTAGGCAAGCATGAACGCTATGATGATTTAGAGACTGGACGTAAACCATATGAAATACTGCTTGAACAGTTAGACGGCATTGATATCCCGATTTTAGCAGAATTCGATATATGTCATACACACCCGATGCATCCAATTGCTATAGGAAAACAAGTAAGATTAGATGCAACGGCTAAAAAAGTCTATTGTATTGAGAAATGGTTGTAAATTAAATAAGCCCTGCTGATTTTTTGCAGGGCTTAGTCCAATTATGATTTAACATAGTCATTATCTGTAATAGCATACATTTTAACATTTTGATGATTCCCCTTAACGAACATACTTTTTCGTAAAATCCCCTCAAAAAGCATCCCTGATTTCTCCATTACTTTTTGAGATCCTATATTCTCTTCAAAGCATCGTGCTTGAATTCGCACTAATCCTAATTCGGTAAAACCAAAATCGATTAGTTTTTTTACTGCTTCAGTCGTTATCCCTTTATTCCAATTATCTTCAGATAGAACATAGCCTATTTCCGCACATTTATGCTTGTCAGTTATAGCAACAAAATCGATAGTGCCAATTAAATTTTGCTCAAATTCGATGCCCCATAATAGATGATTATCTTGTTTATAGCCATTTAAAACTAATTCAATAAACTCTTTTGTTTCGTCTAAATTCTTATGGGGTTCCCATGTAACATAGCGTGCTACTTTTTCACTTGAAGTGTAGTTGAATATTGCTTCTGAATCATTTAATGAAATTGGCCTTAACGTTAATCGTGCTGTTTTTAAAACAGGTGGTGCTTGTTTAAAAATGTTATTGCTCACAAAACTCCCCCTTCATTTGTGCAATCATTAAAGTTTATCTAATTATAACCAGATTTATAAATTATTGTGAAGATATTCGTTAGAGTAAATTTTAAGGTTGAAGGGAGAAAATGGAAAAAAGCACTGCACTATTATGGATTTACATTCGATTGGAGGGGAGGTTGGGCGACGCCTTGGGGATGAGTGATAGAGGAATTAAGGCTAAAACCATCACACCCTATGATAAAGCCTTCGTGACCAACATTGTGCTATTGCTGTCGCTTCGTTGCACTACGCTTTCGCGCCAAAAACATCTGTTTCGCCCGAAATTCTGGAGCGTTGTGGATGTTGTCTGTGCGAAAGCGAAGCGACAGCAACATGTTTTTGCCTGTGCGAAAGCGAAGCGACAGCAACATGATTTTTTCTGTGCGAAAAGCACCACCTGCACATTAGTTCTTTTATTATAAAGGAAAGCGTGACTAAAATAATAGTGTGATACATTGCGTTGTTTGGAGAAGCATCGCTCGACTCCTGCGGGAAAGCGAGACAGAC